>VGIR01000047.1 GCA_016867815.1 candidate division WOR-3 bacterium
GCGCCAGGGATTGACCAGCGCATACTCCTGCTCCCGGCGCTCGACCTTGACGCGCTGGTTGATCGTCAGGTAACATCAATCGTAGCAGCAATGCGCAAAGGGGGTCACGATGTGCCCGGGCCGGCCCCTGAGGCCCGCGAACGCGCCTCTTCGAGAACCGCAATGTAGTCGGCGAGCGAGAACCACAGTCTCTCGTGCGGGCCGACCAGCGCGCTTGCTTGGAGCGGCACCTCGATTGCGGGCCGCAGCATGGTCGCGAGTTCCCGCAGTTGGCTGGTGATGTGGGCGCGGGGGTCGTCGAAGGGAATGACGTGCGGGCTGTCCGACCGGAATGAAACGAGCAGACGCCGGCTCCACTGGGTGTTGACCGTATAGCTGGTGATGATGTGTGCCCACCTGGCAGCGTGGCGAATGTGGTCAAGGATGAGGTGCTCCAGCGTTCCTCGGACCTCGGGATTGGCGAAGATTCTGAACCGGCGGAGGTAGTCCGGGCATTCGTGATTGGTAACAGCGATCAACCTGATGCCGGGGCGGCGTTCGAGCCGCCGGAGTTCCTCCGAGCCCAGCTCCAGGTACTCGAATTCCTGTCCGCGCGGCGAGATCCTCGCCGTGGTCTGGATGAAGTCCAGCAGGGGCAGCGTCGGCGTGGCATCGATAAGCCTGGTGATGGCACTGGCGTAGACGCTCGTCAACTGCTCTCCGCTCAGCCGTCCTGATTGGCCAAGATCGCGGTCGCGTTCCAGGCCGTGCTGGTTGCGTATTCCGATCAGGCGCTCGAATCCCGCCGCCCGGTTGCCCTTGGACATGAAGTTGTGGTCGAGCGCGATGAGGTCGGCGGCGAGAGAAACGCGGTTCGCTACCGGCTGTTTCTCTATCTGCAGACTAGGCGCGCGGCGGCGCCGCCGCAACACCAGCCAGCCGAACGCGGCACTCAGCAGGGCAGCGGTGAAGGCGCCTGCATAGGCGACGGCATTGCGGCGTCGTGTCGTTGCCCGGAACCGATCGAGGACGCTGCGTTCCTGGCTGACCTCGCCGGCACCGGACTCGCGCTCGAGATACTTCACCCGCCGAACGGCGCGCCGGACCATGTTGTCGTTCTGACCACGGGCCGCGCGCAGCAGCGAGCGCCGCGCGCGCTGGAGTTCCCCGGCAAGTCTCCCTACACCGTTCGTGAAGACATCGAGCCGCCAGCGCGCATCGCCGGCAGTGCGCAGCACAACCAGATCGGGGAACGTGTCTTCATCGATTCTGGCCTGGATTACCCGCAGCAGCCGGGCGCCACTGTATCCGGGAGAGTTGTCGGCAGTCCCGGCCAGCAGCGGAGACCGGATGAACAGGTTCTCCGGCCCCTGCTCGGTGCCGACTCGTATCATCGGCCAGTTGCCAAGCAGCGCAAGGGATATACCCCGAACCCCGGGCGCCAGAGGCAGCCGCGACCGCTCTCGGATCTGCCCGCTGGGAACAAGCCTGACCACGTAGCCTCCCCCCTGGGGATCGGCACCGGCGGCGTAGGCATACCTACCGCTGGCAACGACCGCATCGACCGGACCGGGCAGGCCTGACGCGGAGTCGGCAGCGAGCCGACGCTCTTCTTCACCGGTCTGCGGATTGACGAAGCGCAGGGTTTCGCCGGTAACCACGAGCAGCGTCGGGATGGAATCAAAGAGGACGCAGGCAACATGCGGCTTCGCGACGGGGCCTGCACCGAGCGCCGCTGCCGAGTCCGGTCTCGGCCACCGACAGCGGAGCTCCCGCTTCTTGTGGACGTGGTGGACAGCAAGCCGCTCGCCGTCGAAGAAGATGAGCGCTGGCGATCTGTCGCGATCCAGGTCACAGGACAGCGCATCGCGCGGCAGGAATCCCGGTTTGAGGCGCTCGGCGCTCGCCGTGTACTGCCAGAGCTGCTTGCCTACCACAACCAACCAAGGTTCGCCGCCTTGCCAGGCGCAGAACTCGGCCCGGTTCTCTTCCTCGCAGACAAACGAGAGACTGTCGATTCGGGCGATACCGGGAACAGGCGTCTTCCAGAGCTGCTGCCCGTTGCGGTTCCAGGCCACCAGATCGCAGGTGCCGGACGTCTTTGCCGCCAGCAGCAGAGCGATGTCGGACGCTCCCCGAGCGGGCGTCGGCAGCGCCACGAGTGCCGTGGCTCCCCTCGGAGCCCGACCGAGTTCGCGCAGGCTGTCGACAGCCGAAACCATGAGGACCCTCCCGTCGGCGAGCAAGAGGAACAGACGCTCGCTGTTGTACGTGTTCGCGCCGACCGCCGTCGAGATGACGGCGGCATCGAGGCGACGCGACCACTCCGGCGCGAGGACGCCGGCGCGGGCAGTACTAATGAGCAGCGCGCCGGCCAGCAGGATAAGTGCCGGTCGCCCCGTGGTGGCCTTCGCGCCGTGTCCGCGCCGTCTCATAGACTTCCTAAATGTAGCCGTCAGGTTCCGGCTGTCAACCCGACGCCCTCGTTCGCGCCTCCCTTCCCGCTTCTTACCTGCGAATCAGGACTCCCGTCGCCGGGTCTCTGTCACTCCCGGTCCGCCCTTGACTTTGTCGGTATCCGGGCTTGAATATCTCGGTGCGAAGCGTGCTTCTGCTGCTGGCGGCCGGGTCGTGCGCGTCCGCCGGTTTCTGGGGATCGGAAGCGCTGATTGACAGCGGCCCCGTCTGCGCCTTCGATGCGACCGCTGACTCCTCGGGCGTCATCTGGGCGGCCGTCGCGTTCCCGGATAGCACCGTCCGCCTCTACCACTCAGAAGATTTCGGCGCGACCTGGCGCGGCCGCGATACCCTGCGGGCCGGCTCGTCGGTACGGCAGTTGCAGTTGCTCTCCGGCCAGGGCGACTCCTCGTTCCTGTTCGTCTTCCTGCTCGAAGAGGAGAACGGCGGCGACCTGTGGCTTGCGAGAATCGTGCCCGACTCGGGCGATTTCACTCTCGCGCCTGTCGCCGTAGGACTGGACACGATCGACGACTTTTCGGCAGCACTCGACCGCGACGACCACTACTACCTCTACTGCCTGTATGCGAACGAGCACCGAACCGGCCGCACCGGCACTTTCACCCGTTCGCTCGACTTCGGCGCCTCGTGGGAAGTGGGAACCGACTGGTGGAACGCCTGGGATCCGTGCGTCTCCTACACGAACGGTTCAACGGTTCACTGCGCCTGGCGCTACGCGCTCAATGGCGGCGAGATTCACTACTCCTACAACCGCCACTACGCCGCGTCGGGCTACTGGTCGACCTACCGACTGGTAAGTGACAGCTTCGCAGGACAGTGCTTCGACCCGACCGTCGTGCAGGCCGATACCAGCCCTGCGTCGGCGGCAGCGGTCTGGGTCTTCTACACTGCCGGACGCCGCGACACGGAAGTGCTCGATCTCGATTACTCGACCAGCTCGGACGGCGGCGCGAACTGGAATTCGGGTCTGCCGTTCGGCAGTTCGTTCCGCGACGAGCAACAGCCGTGCCTTGCCGCGGACCTGTCCGGGCCGAGCGGTTACGTCAGCCTCGGCTACACCTCCGGCAACCGAACGCGGGGTGACACGGTCTCCGCCTGGTGGACGTGCGCCAACTCCTTCGACCTCGATGGCTGGCTGGAACCGGTCAAGGTCAGTCGGTTCTCGCTCTCCGCCCTGGCACCGGGGTTGGTATACGTTCCGAACGCGCCGATGCGGCTACCGGGCTTGTGCTACAGCCAGCAGGTAGACACTGGACCCTGGGGTGTTCGGTTTGCCGCGCCATGGCTCTCTTCTTCGCGGCACGCGGAACCGGACACCGCTGGACCTGCCGCCCGCGTGTGGCCCAATCCGGCCACCGGGACGGTGCGGATCAGTGCCATTGTGACCGAACCGGGCGATTATTCTCTGACGTTGTATGATGCCACTGGGCGCCTCGTCTCGAGCGTTCCAGAGCGCCGCTTCGAAGCGGGCCTGTTGTCCTGGACCTGGGACCGGACCTCGCCATCAGGCCGGCGTGTCCCGGCGGGGACGTATTTCCTGCGGCTCAAGGGTCCGGGCACCTGCTTCACCCGCCGGCTCCTCCTTCTCTAGCGCCCGACCTCGGATTTCCGCCTTGTTTGATGGTCTCTGCCGCACCCCAGCCGGCGTTCACGACCGCGGCTATCTACGCATGCTCTCTGCTTCTCGTCCCCTGCCCACTCCTTCCACGGCCCATTTTCCTCCTCCTGCCCGGGACACTGGCCGAGCGTCGCGGGTTGACATCGGTCTTTTCCTGCCCATCATGTATGCATGAAATACGCATTTCGTCTGTTCAGTCTGCTCGTTCTGCCCGCGGCCTTCGTGCTGCTGACGGGTACCGCTTGCGACGGAGGGGCTGCCCCGGATCGGGCGTGGGATCGCGGAGAGTTCCAGCCCGTACCCGAGAACCAGAAGGCCTACTCGTTGCCGGGTGGCATCACCATCGACTCCTGCTACGGCTACGGTGACTACATACCTGAGTCCGACGTACCGCTGTACATGGTCGTGAGCAACACCAACAGCGGCAATACCCAGGTCACCTTCCCGGCCGGGCTCGTGTTCGACCCGGGCGACCCTGATGTCCAGTACATGATGCTGCTCCAGGACTTCACCTTCACCGCCAATGCCGGCGTGACCGACAGCATACTTGTGCCGACCTACTTCTGCAACGCGGACCTCACTGAGCCCGATGACGAGTCGTCCTACGAAATCGCGGGACGGGAGTGGGACAAGGAGACAGAGGAGCTGCTCGACATCGTCGCCAGCAAACAGCTCAATACCGATGACGCGGTCACGCTGGCGCAGACAGCCCTCACTGAAATCACCGACGACGACGGGCTTACTGCAGCCACCCGGACCGCTCTGCAAGCTCTGCCCTGATGCTCCCCGCCGCACCGGCGGCGGTAGTACCGCCGCTGTCCCGGCGAGGGATGGCGGCGCTTGGCTGGGACAGTTGCGACGTCATCATCGTCACGGGTGATGCGTACGTCGACCACCCTTCGTTCGGCAGCGCCGTAGTCGCACGGGTTCTGCTCGACGCCGGGTTTCGGGTTGGTGTGATTGCCCAGCCCCGCTGGTCCGGTCCCGAGGACTTCGCTTCCCTAGGCCGGCCGCGACTCTTCTTCGGAGTCACGGCCGGCAACGTTGATTCGCTCGTAGCCAATTACAGCCCGGCCCTCCAGCGTCGGCGTGCCGACGACTTCTCGCCGGGCGGAAAGCCGGGACTCCGCCCCAACCGCGCCACCACCGTCTACTGCAACCGCCTGCGCGAGACGTTTGGTGACGTGCCCCTCGTCATCGGGGGGATTGAAGCCAGCCTGCGCCGGCTGGCGCACTTCGACCACTGGGAGAACTCCGTGCGCCGCTCCATCCTGCTCGACACGCGCGCCGACATCCTGCTCTACGGCATGGCGGAGAAGGGTGTTGTCGAAGTTGCCCGCCGCCTCTCCGCGGACTCGCCGTCTGTCCCCCGTCCCTCACCTCTCGCTCCCTCTCTTCTGGATGGCATCCCCGGGAGCTGCGTCAACCGCAGAGAAGCGCCGGCCGACGCGGTTGTCCTGCCGTCCTACGAGGCGGCTCTCGCCGACCGGGACGCGTTCAACCAGGCCTTCCGCCTCTGGCACCGCGAGGCCGACAACCCTTCCGGACGGACCGTGGCGCAGCCGCACTCGGACCGATGGGTCGTGCACTACCCGCCGCCTCCCCCGTTGTCCCAGCCCGAGCTCGACCACGTATACGACCTGCCGTACACCCGCCAGCAACATCCTGACTACCGGGAGAAGATCCCGGCGCTCGAAACGGTCCGGTTCTCGATAACCTCACATCGCGGCTGCCTCGGCTCCTGCACCTTCTGCTCCCTCTCCGCCCACCAGGGCCGGATAATCCAGTGGCGCAGCCGGCGCTCTATCCTTGCCGAGGCGGCGCGTATCACCCGGCAAGAGGGCTTCAAGGGACACATCACCGACATCGGCGGCCCGACCGCGAACATGTACGGCGCCACCTGCAAGGTGATGGCCAAGGACCGCGTCTGTCCGGACCGCGAATGCACCTGGCCCCAGCGCTGCCCCAATCTCCGGCTTGCGGCCAAAGAGGAGCTGGCCGTGCTGGGGGCGGTTCGCGCCCTGCCCGGCGTGAAGAAAGTCTCGGTTGGCACCGGTTTCCGGTTCGATCTGCTCGACGAAAGACCCGGCCTCGGCTACCTCGAACAGCTCTGCAACTACTACCTGTCCGGCCAGCTGCGAATCGCGCCCGAGCATGTATCATCGCGCGTCCTTGCCGCGATGCACAAGCCTTCTCACACCTCCTACCTGGCCTTCCGCCGCCGCTTCGCCGACACCAACCGGCACCTCGGCCGGAAGCAGTACCTGATCCCCTACTTCATCTCCGGCCACCCCGGCTCCACGGTCGACGACGCGCTTGAGCTCGCCGAGTTTCTTGTCCGTACCGAGCGGCTCTTCATCCGCCAGGTCCAGCAGTTCACGCCGTTGCCGATGACAACCGCGGCCGCCGCCTGGCACACCGGCAGGGACCCCCTCACCGACAAACCGCTCTACGTCCCGCGCGACCCGAAAGAGGTCCGGCTGCAGCGCGCCCTGCTCCAGCTCCACGAACCCGGCAACTACATCTACGCCCAGCGCGCTCTCCAGAAGCTCGGGCGACAGGATCTCCTTCGCCGCCTCCGGGCCCTCCGGCCGTTGCTGCGTCCGGCGCGTGTCTCGACTTGACAACTCGGCTGTTTGGTCTATAACTCCCGTATGGTTCACTCCCCGTCAGAAAGGATGCCATGAAAGTTCTTGTTGCCCGCGGCGCGGCGGCACTGGTCCTGCTGTTCCTTGCCTGTGACATGCTGCCGACCGACGAGTTCGAACCCACCGGCACCCCGTTTACCCTCAACTCCGACATCCGCGTCGTCTCGATCACCGGCGACCCGGATTTGAGCGACATGGGGCCGATGACCCTTGCCTGCAATGCGGTCTCGCGCACGTCCGGTACGGAAAGCGACGTGCTGCCGGCAGGACTGCTGCTGGTGCGCCGCAACAACCAGACCCAGCACCTCCTCTTCCTCAAGGACCAACCGGTCACCGCAGGCGTGCTGACGACGAAAACGCTGCTTGGCGCCTTCTGCTGCAACAAGTACCGCAACATCCCTGACGCCGGCGACACCTTCGACCTGGGGCCGGTGACCGACAACAACGAGCTGAATCAAATCGTCGGTATTGTGAGGCACAAGGACATCTCCGGCCACAACGACATGTGGATGGTGCAGCGCGCGGTGCAGATGGTCACCGACTCGACCGGCCTGACCCAGGCCTATATCGACTCGCTCAACGCCCTGCCAAATGCGATCGAATAGCCCTGTCCCGCAGCGGATGCCGCACGATCGCCTCGATGAATCTGTACCGTGACCTTATCTACCGGAGTGGTCCGGGAACGCACCCCTACCGCCGGCATGGAGGCACTATGAGAACAATGCTCGCAACCCTGCTCGGCCTGGCCCTGGTCACGAGCAGCGACGGCTGCAACCGGAGAGCGCCGGCCGGTTCGCCTTGGACGCGCTGGGGCATAGCGAAGCCGACAACCGGGCCGGACGCCGAAGCGAAGCTGACGGAGGCACACCGGCTCTTCTACGTGCAGAAGTTCGACTCCGCTGCCTCCCTCTACCGCGAGCTGGTCGAGAGCTTCCCGCAAAGCGCGGAAGCCCACCTCGGCCTGAGCCTGGCCTGCCGGTATCTGGGGCAGCGCGACACGGCGCTGACCGAGGCCCGCGTGGCGTTCGGCCTCGACTCGGAGGCAGTCGGTGTGCTCCTCAACTACGCGAACCTGATGCTGCCGATGCGCACCGGTCCGCTCGCCGATATGAGTGATTCGGCCCGCTACGCCGAGTCGGAACGGTGCCTGCTCAAGGCTGCGGCCTCAAACCATCCCTTCAACGCCCACGCTCACATCGAACTCTGGGCCAGCTACATGGGACAGGGACGGCTGACGGACGCGCGGCGCCAGGCGGCCGAACTCGGCCGGAAGCATTACTACGCGCAGCCGCTGCTCGACTTCGCCCACAACCTGCTGGCCGGCCTGGACACCAACGCCATCCTCTTCACCAGCGGCGACAACGATACCTACCCGCTCTGGGTATTGCAGAACTCCGGCGCGCCGTTCCGGCCGGACGTGACCGTCGCGAACCTGAGCCTGCTCAACATCCGCTCGGTCGTAAGGATGATGCGGGACTCGCTCGGGCTGCCGCTCTCGTTCACCGACAAAGAGATCGATTCGCTGGCGCCGAGACTCGGCGCAACGGGCCTGGAGTTGCCGGCGCACCAGGTCATCGAGAATCTCCTTGCCCTGAAGCCCGGGGCCGGTCGGCCGGTCTACTTTGCGGCGACCGTGAAGAGCGAGATTACCGACCGGTATGCGGACCGGCTGGTACTCGAAGGCCTGGTCAACCGGGTGACGGAGAGCGGCTCGGCCGCGCCGGTGCCCGTGGACCGCATCAGCGAAAACCTGACGCAGAGATACCGGCTCGACTGGCCGGAGCCGCTGCCGCCGTGGCCGCAGAACATGTCGCCGCTGACCCGCAAGGTCGCTCCGCTGGCGGCAAACTACGCGAACGCCTACGCCCGTCTCGCCTCGCTCTACGACTCGCTCGGCCGCCAGGCCGATGCGGCCAATGCCTGGCCGGAGGCGGTCGCCTGGATGAAGCGCAGCGGGAAAGATGACGCGGTCCGTTCCCTGGTCGAGGAGTGGAACAGGTGCCTGCCTGACGATGCCCGAGCCAGGAAGATGAAGGCCGAGCTGGAGAAGAACGTCAAGGCTCAGTGAGACCGTCATGACCGAAGCCCCGCTCGAAGAACACCTGCGCCCGCTTGCGCACCTCGTGGGCCGGACCTTCCGCGGCACGCTCTCCGAGCCCGGCGCGCCGAAACCGCTGGTCGATGTCTCGCGCTGGGAGCGGGCGCTGAACGGGATGGCCGTGCGCAACCTGCACTCGGTCAACGATGGCGAGTATGGCGGGGAAACGACCATCTTCTGGAACCGGGAGCTGCAGACGCTCGAGTTCTTCTACTTCACGACTGCCGGCTTCTTCACCCGCGGCACGATGACCGTGGAGAACGGTGTCATTTCGACCCGCGAGCAGGTTACCGGCAACGAAAACGGCATCACCGAAGTGGCCGCGCAATCAGAACTGCTGGCGGACGGAAGGCTCCGCACCGGCTCGCAGTATCTCCAGAACGGCAAGTGGGTAGAAGGCCACTCCGGCATCTACGTGCCGGACGGCTCCGCCGAAGTCCGCTTCCGCTGACGCCGGGCCGATAGCCGGAGAATCAGCCTGGACCGGCGGGAGGCGGGCAAAGCCCGCCTCCCGCACGATCGCTCAATGCGACTACCTCGCCACTACGACCTTGGCAACCTGGCTTGATGCATCATCCGCGAGCCGGACGAAGTATGCTCCGGCCTCAAGCCCGGCCAGGTTCCAGGCAGCGTGGCCAGCCCCGGTCAAGCGATTAGCTATCTCGCCGACCAGCCTGCCGTTCACGTCAAACGCGGCGAGCCGCGCGCTCCGCCCCGGGGGCACCGAGTACGCGATGGCCGCCGTCCCGAACGCCGGGCTCCTGATCTCGAGTCTGGCAGTACGGATCTCCGCCCCGCTCCGGGGCTCGGCAACGCCTGACAGATATGGCTCGAACAGGAAGTTGTCGATGTACCAGCCCTCGGCAAACACGCTGTTGTCGGAAATGAACCGGAACCCGATGCGGATGGTCTGGCCCGACCAGTCGGCAAGCGGGAACTGCACGTGCTGCCAGTCCGAGTTCGTACCGGTGTAGTTCGCCAGCGGCACCCAGAACTTCGAGCCGTTGTTTATCTCCGGCATACAGAAGTCGTAGTCGACCTCGACGTTGTACCACTGGTCGAACGAGAGCCGGGCCGAGTCGCCGGATACGAAGTACGGCGTCACCAATCGGGCGTCGTTCTCGGCCGTGTACTGCCAGGATCCCTCCGAGCCGCAATACCAGCTGTTGGACGGCGACTGGCTCCGGTGTGACGTCTGGTGCCAGTTGTCCCTCGTGCCGTTGTGGGTCCAGCCATTCGTGCCCCTCTCCGCGTCGTCCGAGAACCCGCGGTTGGTCGTGACCAGCATCGGGAAGCTGACCGCATTGGTGTAGCCGTTCGCGCCGCTGACCGCGAGATTCATGGTCACCAGGCTGTGGTTGGCGTGCGAGCTGTCCACGTGAATGACGAACGGTGTCTGTGACAGGACATCCTGGCCCAGTGCAATCGCGCCGAACGAAGCCGCCGGGGTCGTGACGTCGATGTCCGGGTCCGTGGTCGAGAGCACCGCGCTCACCGAGTCGGCGAGCCCCGACCCCCGGTTCGTCAGTGCGACCGTCAGGTTGACGTCTGCTCCCGGCTCCGCGAACGCGCTCTCGTATGCGCGATACTCCAGCGCCGGCACCTGGTAAACGCCGATGCGCGCGCCCTGGTACATCGCCTTGGAAGAGTTGTTTTGGACGAACACGACGAGTTCGCAATTCCGCGCCACCCAGGCGGCGTCAACCGTGAACGGTCTGGTCTTGGAAATCGAGTCATTGGCCGGTATGGTGACCGCCTCGCCCGCGGCGTCGGGCAGCATGTTCCGCTCCACGTGCTGCAGACTGTCGAGCCCCTGCCATACCTGGTAGATATGGTTCTCGCAGAGCGCGACCTGCAACTGACCGCTCACCGCGCTGCCGGTCGTGTTCTTCAGTTTGATCCCGAGGTCGCCCTGCCTTGTCGCCGAGTCGTACGTACAGGTCAGCTCGATGTCCAGCGGGCTGGGCACAGTCTTGTGCGTATCGAAGTACGCGCGGTACACCGGGTACATCGTGCCGTTGTGGATCCCGCCGACAACCGACTTGTCGCCGTCAAGCCGCACGTGCGGAGTACCGGACACCCCGTAGAAGGCCGACCGGGTGCTGGCGGACGTGTTCGCGTAGATGTCGCCGGAATGATAGGCGATAGTCACCACTGAATCGAAAGCTGCAAACTGCAGCTCCCACAGCCCACGGGCTGAGCCTGGACAGTACGGTCACCAGGTGCCCGTGAACTCCTCGTTCACCATCACACGCTGGGTTCCCAGCAACATTGCCGGTACCAGCAGCACGAGCAGAAACAGACTCTTCACTTCTACCTCCTGGGTAAGGGATGCTTTGCTGAGTGGCGCGTCGGCAACGTCTCGAGATGCCTCGGTGTCGCTTCAGCTCTGCGACGATTCTAGCAGGCCATCTCCGGCGGTCAATCCGATCACCGCCCGAACTCCGGTCTGGGTAGCCGCCGATCTCGCCCCGGCATCACTCTTGTCTCCTGCCCCGCGGCCAGGTGTTCGGATTGGAGATAGACGCGGAGCCTCCCGGAGCCTCTTGACGTGCTTCCTGTTGAACTAGGTGCTATGTCCCCGAACCCTCCTGACCAATCCCGTCCCCGTCTCTACATTCTGGTCTCTGGTTCCTGAATTCTGGCCTATCCAGGTCCGCCTATCTGCGTCCATCGGCGTGCATCGGCGGATTCATACTTCTACCTGTCAACCTAACCTCGCGGCCCCTGGCCGCGCCTGGTCTCTGGTTTCTGGGTTCTGCCTGTCCGTCTCCGCGCCTTCCATCCGTTGACACCAGCTCGCGGGCGGCGGACAATGTACATATGAAGGTGCACAACTACAGGATTCTATTGCGTAGGGAACCCGAGGGTGGCTACACCGTTACCGTCCCTTCACTTCCCGGCTGCGTTACCCATGGCGCAACGCTCGAAGAAGCGGGGGCGATGGCCAAAGAGGCGGTCGAACTGCACCTCGAAAGCCTGCGCGCCCACGGCGAGGAGATACCGACCGACGACAGCACTTTCGAATACACGCTGACCGTGCACGACGGTGCCTAAACTCCCGGCCCTCACGCCCGAGGAACTGGCACGAGTACTCGCCCGAAAGGGATTCGTTCTCGACCGCTCAAAAGGCAGTCACCGTATCTACCTGCACCCGGAAACGAAACGGCGCGGTCGTCCCGTTCCACAAGGGTACGTTGCCTCGGGGAACCTTCTACGAGATACTCCGTCAGGCCGGGATCAGCAAAGAAGAACTGGCCGACCTTCTCTAGCCCCGGCCAGATCTCTGCTCTGACATCTGGCTTAGTCCGTCCTGCGCTCCACTCTACCCTTGATCCCTCTATCTCTCGATCCCTCTCCGCATCTCTGAACTCAGTCCTCTGGTTTCTGAATTCTGTGCTGTCCGACAGAGGCCTCCGCGGCCAACTATCCAGGTTCACCTATCTGCGTTCATCGGCGTGCATCGGCGGTTTCACCCTTCGGGCTTAGAGTTTCATTCGTCATTCGGACTTCGTCATTCCTCCTTGGTAGTGTCTTGATGTCTTGGTGGTGAACCTCGGGTCCGCCATTCTGCAACTTGCCATCTGCACTCTGCAGTCTGCATTGCCTCGGCGCATAGCCCGGCAGGCAAGTCGGGGGACTGACCAAGACGCAACCTCGACTGCTGTCTCGGCGGCAGTCCGGGCCACAAGTGCCCGGACTCACCGGAGAAGAGTCCGTGGCACAAACCGCCGAATTGCATCCCCTGCTGTTCGGCATGCAAGCCCTCCAACTCCCGGTCAGACTGCTCTGGAGACTAGGGACGAAGGACTTTCCGGGACTACGTCCGCGACTGTCTGAGGAACGATGTACGATACAACGATGTGAACGATGCAGGGGGTATTCCCCCAGGTGCAGGGGTCATTTCGTCAGCTTCAAGCCTAACGCCTCAAGCCTCAAGCACATAGGCCCGAAAGCCCGCTCCCGCGCCATTCTACAGCGTTGTAGAATTCGTGGGACTCCCCGTCCCGCCCGCGACCGTCGTTACCTCTGACCTCCAGCCTTGTGCCTCTCGCCTCCGGCCTCGGCCTGTCCCGGCTTCCTGCATTCTGCACTCTGGTTTCTGGACTCTGGATTCTGACCTCTGAACTATCCGTTCCCGTGGAGCGCCGTCGGCCGACATTCAGCCAGGTGTTCGGTTTGGAGATGGACGCGGAGCCGCCCGACACCTCTTGACGCGCTTCCCATTGAATCAAGTGCTGTGTCCCCGAAACCTCACAAGCACGTGCTGCCGCGTCTTGAGAGCGGCAGCACTGCTCATCCGCCGCGCCCTGTTGACATAATCGCCCGCGGGACCTACAATCCAGCCAGGCCCGACCCGGAGCCGGACTTGATGGAGGCTGCACATCCGGTCAGCGACTCCGTCAGAAGTGCTCCGTCCGGACAATCGCCGAACAGCGAGGGTGAGATATGAACGGATGGCTGTCGATCGCGCCGGATTGCCAGGGGTTCGCGTTCTTCTTTGTCGCCGCTTTTCTCGTGCCGGCCTTGCTGCTGGCGCGCAAGGGAATGCGGGAGCGGTGGCCGCTCTTGCCATGGCTCACCATCATTGCGTGGGGCGTGACATTCGGCCTCATCGGGTCGAAACTGATTCTCATGCCGGCGGGCGGTCTGCTGGACGCGATCGCGAGATGCCGCCTGCCCGCGGCATCGGACAAGACTCTGCTGGGCGGACTCCTTGGCGGTATCCTCGGCATTCAGCTTGCCCGGCGCTGGTTGGGTTTCGACTACCCGGTGGCGGACGCCTATGCGCTGGTTCTGCCCCTGGCCACGGCGATCGGGCGCATCGGGTGTCTGCTCGGCGGATGCTGCTTCGGCACTCCCTCAAGCCTGCCCTGGGCGATCTGCTACGGACCCGGCTCCGACGCGCTCAACGCTCATATCACGTGCGGGCTTGTGCAGCCGGGCGCGGCCTTTTCCCTGTCGGTCCACCCGCTCCAGGTCTACGACATCATCCTGATGCTCGTCCTTGCCCTGTTGCTGTGGAAGGTCCGTCGTTTCCTCAAGCGCAGTGGCAGCCTGTTCCTGCTGTACATAGCGTCGTACGGTATTGTACGGTTCGGCGAGGAGTTCATCCGCGAAGGTGGTTCGGGGGCGGCCGGGCTCAAGCACGTCCAGTGGGGGCTGCTTCTTGGCATTGTCGCTGCGATGACGTGCCTCTTGGTCCGGGAACGCAGCCGTCCCCGGCCGGCAACCGCAAGCGTACGGGCCGGAGCCATCAGAACCGCTCTTGCCGTTTCCGCCTTTCTTCCCGTCATCATCGCAGGCCTTGGCTGGTTCACGCCGCTGGAGTTCACCGTCATCGGCGCGCACCTCGTCGCGCTGGCTGTTGCCGCTCTGGCTTGGCTCCTGCCAGCCAGGCACCGCGGAATGCTCGGGCGGGGCGCTGCGACGCTGGCCGCCGGCTCAGCCCTGCTGGTGAGCGGCGACTCGCTCGCGGGCAAGAGGCCCACCGGCAGCTCCTACTACAGCCTCTATGCCGCGGGAAGCGGCGGCGCCTATTCCGAAATCTGCGGCTCGTACCGCCGCTTCACGGTCGGCAGCGTCGGCCTCTCGCGCACGAGTGTCTGGCCGAATGGCAACTCAGTCGAGTGCGGGGCTCGCGGCTACCTCGGGTCCAATGTCACGGACTACGACTCCGACCTCGCACTGCTCTACGGCGTGAATCCCTACGTTCTACTCGAATCGCGCTGGGTCGGCGGCGGTCTCGGCGTCCAAGCTATCAATGAATGGGGCGCTTTCGTGTTCATGCCGCAAGCCCAGCTCCGCATCGGCCCGCGGCGCACCGTTTTCGTTGAGGGAGGCTGGTACGACCACGTTCTGGGCGGCGTACCGCAACCGATGTTGTGGGCCGGCGTTGGCCGCGAATTCCCCAACGGCTCATCAATCAAGGCCGGCGCCGCCATGACCACCGGGATATTCGTCGAATCGAGCATTCGTGCCTGGAAGAATGTCGAACTCACCCCATACTGCTCTGGCTGGCCGAACGGGCGGCAGCCGTCGTACCACTTCGGGCTGGCACTCCGCTACCGCTTCGGCCACTAGCCAGGCTGACTGACGTTCGTCGGCGGGATGGCTCCTGGTCCCGCCTCCTCTTCACCCGCCGCGCTGCATCAAATGAACGGGGACGATTGGGGACAGACACCAGTTTGGCGAGGGAGTCAAGGGCATCGGGCCACGCCCCATTTCCGCCCGCCCGCGCACGCCTGGTTGTAACTCCATCTTCCCGAGTGTCACGCTGCGCCGGCTGGCTACTCGCCCTCCAGATAGGGAGCAGAGGCGGGCTTTCGCCCGCCTCTGCCCTGTATGCTGTCTGCTGCCTTCCGTCTACTTCTGCAAGACCACCTTCTCGGTCGCTCGGTAGTCGCCCGCATTCAGCCGGACGAAGTAGACGCCGGTGGCAGTAGACCGGCCACGGTCATCCCGGCCGTTCCAGGTGACGCTGTACGCCCCACGCTTCATGCTCGACGCACAGAGCGTCCGGACGGCCCTGCCCGTCAGGTCATGCACCTGCAAGAGCGTCTGGCGTTCAGCGTCCAGTGTGTAGCGGATCGTCACGCTGCGTGCAGCGGGAGTCGGGAAGGGCCGGTACAGCCTTGTCTTGAACGCTTGACCACTGGACCACTGGGCCTCTCTCACACCGGTCGCACCCTCCGGCTGCCAGAAGCCGATCAGCGCCCAGTAGTTCGCGCCCGTGATGGGCCCGGCTGCGGTCTGGCCGACGGTCGAGCCGCACTTGTAGTTGCCCGTCATCTCCCCGCCGCCAATCCCCGCCACGCTCCAGTCGCACTTGTAGGGCTGGGCCAGGGCGGATGAACCGCAAAGGACGCAGAAGACGCCGAGTATCAGAGCTGTCATCCTAGTCATGAGTGCACCTCATTTTTCGTGTTCTGCCTGCATGCGTTTCATGTCCTCGTACCGCTGCCGGCCCGCCGCGGTGCGGAAGTCAATACCCTGCGCCTTGCCCTCGCGCACGAGTTGGTCCATGCAGCCGGACAGGAATTCGTCGTCGAGCATTCGGCCGGCCAGCCCACCGGTCTTCGGCTGCTCGACCGGCATCATCCGTCTTGTCGCCTCGGCCGAGATGTCTTTGCGTTCGCCGGTCGCAATCCAGTTGACCTTCGTACCCGGTCTGCCACCGACCGCAAACCGGTTGCCGGACACCTCCTCGACCAGATACACATCCGAACTGCCGATGCCCGTCAGCACGACCTGCGGGTTCTGGTTCAAGGCATCGAAGTAATCAGGCAGGCGAACTTCGGCCCGGCCCGCGGCATTGAGTACCACTGAGCCGCGGTAGATATTGAGCATCTCCGGTCCTTCGATGAAGTAGTGATTGAGTATCGTGCCGGACGGGTCAAGCGGGTGGTCTATCGTGAACGTGCCCGAAGCCTTGGAGAGCGCGCCGACACGGGTCTGGTTGTCCGCAGTGGTGGTCTGGCCGTTGAACGCGGCTGAGTAGAAATGGTCTGCGTTGGAGTTGTAGTTCGCCGCAAACGACGACTGCCCGGCAGCGGTGTCCGCGCGACCCAGGGCCACCGCGGCGTATTCTCCCGATGCGACGCAGTCCATGCCGCCGGCGACCGCACGGGTGTTGGTCGCGCGACAGCCCGAGCCTCCCACTACGACAGAACCACCACCGCTCGCGGTGTTCTGGCTCCCGCCGCCGACCGTGGCTGCATCGCCGCTCACGGTGTTGTTGGCGCCACCACAAACTACGGAGTACTGGTTGGACACGACATTTTCCCAGCCGCCGCCGATGGTGGACCCGGTTTGAGTCGCCTTGTTGTGGTATCCGCCGGCGACCGTGATGTAATCGAAGTTCTGCCCCGAAGTCCCGGTTGTGCATGCTACGCCGAGGTTCACGTGGGTGGTACGCTGCGTGCCGTGCAACATGTTGTCGGACCCGCCCCGCGCAATCCCGAGCTTGCGAACCGTGTAGAGCACGCTGTCCGGCGTGCCGCGTACCCATGCGTTGTCGCCTGCCCCGGTGCTGTCATTGGCCGGCTGCCACCACGTGCCGGTCCACTTCAGCACCTGCCCGGCCGACGCGCCCATTTGGTCGAGCTTGATCGCGGTAACCGAGCCGTGCGCGAGCTTGGCGGAAGTGACGGTAGTATCGCGGAGGTCCGCCGAGGTAACGCCGGCATCGAGTATCTTGGCCGAGGTCACCGCATCATCCTTCAGCTCAGCCGTTGTGATGGTCGTATCACGGACGTCTGCAGAACTGACCTGTCCATCGACTATCATCGCACCCGTCACGGAGTTCGCCTGCGCCTCGTTGACGTAACGGCCGTCTCCATACGACAGGTCGAGCTTCACGTTGCCGGACGCGGTTATCGGGTTCGGCACGCACACAATGCCCGTGTCCTGATACACGTTGGTCACTCCCGAGCCGCCACCGGTGTTGTCCTGACCTGGGGCCCAGGCGCTGCCGGTCCACTTCACAACCTGCCCGGTGCTCGCCCCGGCCCGCGCAATCTTCGCCATCGTCACTGCCGTGTCACCGACGTCTGCGGTGAGCACCGTCCCATCAACCAGCATCGCGCCCGTCACCGAGTTTGTCTGCCCGGTCCGCACGAAGCTGGTCGTATCCTTGCCCTGCAGCCGGTCTGCGTCCGCCGCCCGCTCGGTCAGGTAGGCGTAGGCCGCGCTGGCAATCCGCAGCCGTGGCACCAGTTCCGCACCGCCCGCGACTGTCATGCCGAGATAGGCCGCCCCGGCATCCGGCACGGAGCCGATGGGCGTTACCGCGCCCAGCAGGACGGCGAACAAGCCTTCGCGAGCGTTGACGTTCTGGGTCTCGTTCCAGAACGGCGAGCCGCCGGACGGCACTGTGTACAGCTTGAACACCACGCTGTAGTTGCCGTTCGGCACCGGCACGCCCAGCGTATCAGTCAGCTTGCCCTGATACGAGAGCATCTGCGGAATCGTGATGGCCTCGGTGACGCCGACGACCGTAGATTGTGTATTGGTGACTGCTTGCGGCGCGACGACCTCATTACCGGCCGCGAACGCGAACATACTGACCAGCGCAGACAAGACGACAACGTCCCTCATCGGACCTCCCTTATCCCGAACCACTATGCTACGTGGCGAAGGCAATAGGAAAGGCGCGGGCGCGCCACCCCACCCGCGCTGCCTAGTTATAGCACATGTCCTGCCAGTGTCAAGTTGCGCCGGCCGGCTACTCGCCCTCCAGATAGGGAGCAGAGGCGGGCTTCCGCCCGCCCCCGCCCTGTATGCTGTCTGCTGTCTGCCGTCTACTTCTGCAAGACCACCTTCTCGGTCGCCCGGTAGTCGCCCGCATTCAGCCGGACGAAGTAGACGCCGGTGGCAATAGACCGGCCACGGTCATCCCGGCCGTTCCAGGTGACGCTGTACGCCCCACGCTTCATGCTCGATGCACAGAGTGTCCGGACGGCCCTGCCTGTCAGGTCATGCACCTGCAAGAGCGTCTGGCGTTCAGCGTCCAGTGTGTAGCGGATCGTCACGCTGCGTGCAGCGGGAGTCGGGAAGGGCCGGTACAGCCTTGTCTTGAACGCTTGACCACTGGACCACTGGGCCTCTCTCACACCGGTCGCACCCTCCGGCTGCCAGAAGCCGATCAGCGCCCAGTAGTTCGCGCCCGTGATGGGCCCGGCTGCGGTCTGGCCGACGGTCGAGCCGCACTTGTAGTTGCCCGTCATCTCCCCGCCGCCCATGCCGACGACGTTCCAGTCACATTTGTAGTTCTGGGCTGTGGCGAATGCCACCATCACCAAAGCAAACGCAATCATTCGTCTCATGGTCACGCTCCTATCTCCCCCGCGGGGCAGACTTGGCCTTGGGGTCCTCGGGCAGCACGCCGATGCCTGCCTCACGCGGCTGCCCGTAGAGCTCCGGATGGAGATACTTGCCCCGCTCGGCCGCCGGCTTGTCCACCTCTACCTGGATGCGATTCGCGTTGGCGAACCGGTCCTGCCTGATGCCGGTCACCTGCCAGGAGACTGTGGTCAGAGGCTCGCTCGTCCGGACTACGAAGGAGTTGTCTTTCACGCCCCGTGCTACCTCGGCCTGCGCAAACCCGTTGCCACCGTCTTCGTTGATCACCGTCAACTGATAGCGGAAGTCGCGATTAAGCGTCTCGAACCAGTTCGGGAGAATGACCGTTGCGTGCCCGGAAGCATCGGTCTTGATGTTGCCGTTGTAGATGTTCATCATGTCCGGGCTCTCGACAAAGGAGTGGTACAGGTACTTGTTCAAGGGGTCGAGCGGATGGTCGATCTGGAACGAACCGCCGCCCTTGGACAGCGTGCCAGTGACCAAAACGTCGCCAAGGAAGTACCCGGCGTAGTTGGTGCTACCCTCGCTCGCGTAGCCCCGCACTCCATAGTTGTTGCCGGTGCCGGTCGCGGAGCCCTGCACTCCATAGTTGTCGCCGCTGCCGGTCGCGACGCCTGACAGACCTTGATTTGTACCGCTACCACCCGACACTTCGCCTTGGACGCCGGTGTAGATGCTACTGCCGGTCGCGGTGACCTCCCCGCGAACACCCATCCACCCACCCACTCCTGTCACGCCGATGCCGAAGTAGTCGGTCGTATCGTGCCAGCCGTACACGGCCGGCTGGTCGTTGCTTGTCAGCGCGTTCCTGACGCTGAAGACAGGAGCGTCTGGTGCGGCGCTGCCGCTGTAGGGCAGGGCAATCTTGGGCGACGTAACTGAGCCGTCCTTCAGGTCGGCCGCGTTGACCGTTGTGTCGCGAATGTCGGCCGAACTCACCTGCCCGTCGGTTATCATCGCGCCGGTCACGGAGTTCGTCTGCGATTCGTTCACAAACCGCGCATCACCCCAGGTCGAGTCGAACCGCACCGTGCCCGAGTCCGTTATCGGGTTCGGGGAGCAGACCACGCCGGTGGCCTGGACCACTTTCCTGACAGTCCCGCTGCCACCTCCGCTCCCGACGCTGTCATTCCGCGGCGCCCATGCCGAGCCCGTCCACTTCAGCACCTGGCCCGAGGATGCGCCCATCTGGTTTAGGTCGGCCGCGGCAATCGTGCCGTTGACTATCATGGCGGACGTCACCGCGTCCGCCTGCCCTTCATTCACATAGGTCGCATCGTGGTTGTGGGTGGAGCGGGAGAAGGTCGTCGTATCCCGTCCCTGCAGCAGGTCGGCGTCGGCCGCGCGTGCGGCCAGGTAGCTGTAGGCCGCACTGGCGATGCGGATGCGCGGGGTCAACTCCGGCCCGCCCGACACGGTCATCGCGAGATAGACCGTGCCGGCGTCCGGCAGCGACCCTATCGGATTGGTCGAGCCCAGCAGAACCGAGAACAGACCGTCTTTGGTCGTCACGCTCTGGACCTCGGACCAGAAAGGCGAACCGCCTGACGGCTGGGTGTGGAGCAGGAACATCATCGGGTAGCTGCCGTTGGGCACAGGAGTGCCCAGCGTGTCGGTCAGCTTCCCCTGGTAGGACAGCATCTGCGGAATGGTAATCGCATCAACGGAAGTGACTAGTGACGATTGTCGAGTGTCGATTGCTTGGGGTGCGACCGCTGTAACGCTTTCAGCCAGTGCCGCAAGGAATAGGACTGCCACGAGTGTCATCGTTCTTCGCATCTCATCCTCCTAATGCTTCTTCGTCTGCGCCAACTCGGCTTCGAGTTGCGCTATTCTCATTTGCTGCGCCTTGTCGCGCACCTTCATCTCATCGTACAGCGCCTGGACCGCAGCCAGCAGCACGCCGTCGGCGTCGGCCAGGTTGATGCTCGTCTCGTTCCCACCGTACCCGAAGGCGCTGTGAAAGTCCTGCGCCACCGGGCCGATGTGCCTGGTACCGTCATTCTGGTCCTTCATCTTGTAGTCGCGGACGCGGAGCGCCGCAACCTTGTCGAGCAGTGCCTTGCGGTCCACCGCCCGGAAATCCTCTTTGGTCATGCTGTCGCACGCCGACTCCCAGGAGTTCGAGCCGGAAGCGAGGTATGCCCCGGTCGTCATTCCGGCATTGGAAAAGAACCATGTCCCGCCCCGGGCCCGGGCTCGAAACTGGTTGTTGCCGGTGGTATACACGCTTTCGCTGGCCGAGGCCGCCGAGTCACTCCAAGCAAACGATCCGTTGTGGTTGGCCTTCGCCCGGACTCCAGCCGCGAGGCTGTACGTGCCACGAGCGGCGCAGTAGTTCCCGCCCGGGACCGTCGCGCCGTAGCCGGTCGCGTAGTTGTACAAGCCGCCGCCAACCGTCGCGCCGTAGCCGGTCGCGTGGTTGGTGCTGCCGCCGCCAACCGTCGCGTAGGACGTGTCGGCTGCGTTGTCCCAGCCACCGCCGACCGTCGCCCGGTAGCCGAACGCGCGGTTGTCATCGCCGCCGCCGACCGTCGCAGCGTGGCCGGTCGCGATGTTATCCCTTCCGCCGCCGACCGTCGCGGCCGACGTTTCGGCTCTGTTGTTGAACCCGCCGCCGACCGTTGCTGAGTTGCCTTTCGCGTAGTTCTGCGTGCCGCCGCCAACCGTCGCGCCGTAGTTGGTCGCGAGGTTGCTGTAGCCGCCGCCGATCGTCGCGTAGGTCGTGTCGGCTGCGTTGTCGTAGCCGCCTGCGACCGTTGCGGCGTAGCCGGTCGCGTCGTTTCTGTAGCCGCCGCCGACCGTCGCGTAGCTCGTGTCGGCTTTGTTGCCGTACCCGCCGCCGACCGTGGAGTGACTGCCCGACGCGGTATCGTTCTGACCACCGCCGACAGTCGCGAACATCGCCGTCGCGAGGTTGCCCTTGCCGCCGGCGACCGTCGCGCAGGTGTCTGCCGCGGCGGCGCCGGCCGTGTTGAGAAGACCTCCGCCGATGGCGCCATAGAGACCGTACGCCTCGTTATCCGACCCGCCGCTGACGGACGACCTCGCGCCCGAGGCGTAGTTCGTCACGCCACCTCCGACCGACGCGTAGTCCCCGGCCACGCGGTTCTCCCCGCCGCCGCCGATGTGCGCATACAGTCCTGACGAGGTGTTGTCCGCGCCACCGGACACCGAGGAGTAGTTGGCCGACGCCGTGTTACCCTCGCCCGCAGCAAATGCTGCCTTGCCTGCGTTGGAGTTGCCCGTCCCGATGCGGCCCTTGCCGTACACCCGCAGGTCGCCCTGCACTGCAAGTGCGCCGGTCAGCGAATCTCCGGTCACATTCACGTACCGGCCATCACCGTAGGAGAGGTCGAGCTTGACGTTGCCGGACGATGTGATCGGGTTCGGCACGCAGATGATGCCGGTATCCTGGTAGACATTGGTGACCCCGGAGCCACCGCCCGTGTTGTCCGGACCCGGCGCCCACGCCGAGCCGGTCCACTTCACGACCTGGCCGGTGCTCGCCCCGGCGCGGGCAATCTTCGCCATGGTCACATTGGTGTCCGCGATGTCGGCCGATGCTACGGTTCCATCAACCAGCATTGCCGAAGTCACGGAGTTGACCTGCCCGGTCCGGACAAAGCCGGTGGTGTCCTCGCCCTGCAGCAGGTCGGCGTCGGCCGCCCGCGCGGCCAGGTAGCTGTAGGCCGCGCTGGCGATGCGGATGCGCGGGGTCAACTCCGGCCCGCCCGACACGGACATCGCGAGATAGACCGTGCCGGCGTCCGGCAGCGAGCCGATCGGCGTCACCGCACCCAGCAGCACACTGAACAACCCGCCCTCGGTACGAACGTCCTGAGTCTCCTCCCAGAACTGGGTCCCGCCGGAAGGAACGGCGTACAGCCTGAAGCGTACGGCGTAGAGCGTATCACCCACCGGCACGCCCAGCGTGTCGGTCAGTTTGCCCTGGTAGGAGAGCATCTGCGGAATCGTGATCGCTTCTGTTCCATAGCTTGTGGCTTGCGGCTTGTGGCTTGCGGCCGTTTGCGGCGCAACCGCCGCAGCGTCGGCAGCGAGTGCCAGTAGACACACAACTACCATCAGAACTGTTGCTCGTTTCATCTCCTACCTCCTCTTCAATTCGGCCTTCATTTGCTCAATCTCTGCCTGCTGGGCCTTCACCGCGGCCAGCAGGAATCCAATGGCATCGCCGGTGCCGATGGCCTTGCGGTCAGGACCGGTGAGTACCTCCGGGGCTTCCTCGGCAATGAGGCCGATGTGTTCCCGGCCGTCTTCGTCCAGCTTGTACTTGTATCGGGCCACGTCCGTAGCCATCAGTTGCCGCAGGATTGCCTGGCATTCCGCGGGAGTCAGCTTCGCGATGTCGCGCTTGAGCTCGCGCGAGCTAGGGTTGTGCCAGCCGGTCGCATCGCAGTATGAGCCGCCGGTGACGTCAATGTAGTGGGTCGGCGTCTGGACGCCAACACCCAGCTTGGTTGCCGCACCCGAATGGTAGAAGATCACCGCCCGCGGTACCGAAGTCGTACAGCCCTCGCCGAAGGCAAAGGTGTACTGCGCTCCGCTCCGGGCGCGGACGCTGCTCCCGGCAACCAGCGCGTAGTTGGCTGCGCAGGTGTCGTTTGCCCCGCCGATGACCGTTGAGTAGGTGCCGCTCACGCTCCCATAGTAGCCGCCAGTTACAGTGGAGTTCGCGCCGCTGGCGCTGTTGTGGTCTCCTCCGGACACGGTCGCCTGGTTGTTGGTTGCGGCATTGTTGCTTCCGCCACCGACAGAAGCGTTCGTGCTGCTGGCCGAGTTGTACTGACCGCCGGCGATCACCGAAGCCTGACCGCTCGCCAGATTGTGCGCTCCTCCGCCTATGAATGCTTCGTAGCTGCTCACGCGGTTGCTGTCGCCACCGCAGACTGCGCTGTAGAGGTCTCCTACCTGGTTGAGCCTTCCGCCACCAATGAAGGAGCACTTGGCAAGGGCCTGGTTGAGCCTTCCGCCAACCACAGTCGCCGCCGAATCGTCGGTCGCGCCACCAGCCCTATTGTCGTAGCCCCCAACCACAACGCCGTATGGTGCGCTTGCTGTGTCATTTCGTCCGCCTCCCACGTTCGACCAGTACCCGCTCGCCACATTGTCCTCGCCCCCGGACACGGTCGCAGCCGTGCCCGACGCCGTGTTGTCCAGCCCGCCGGCAACGACCGAGTGCCAGCCGCTGGCGGTGTTTCCCCAGCCACCCCCGACGGACGCCTGCGGGCCATTGGCGGTATTGCCCCGGCCGCCAAGCACCACCGAGTAGTTGTTACTCGAGTTGTTCTGGTAACCGCCACCGATGAAGTTGAACTTGCCGGTCGCGGAGTTGTTCCACCCGCCGGCGACTACTGTGGCCGTGTCGTCCGCCGCGTCGCCGGCAAGGTTCGAGTTGCCAGACATCACTCCGCCGAAGACTGCGTTGGTCGTGTCGCCGTAGCCGCCGCCGACGAACGAATGGCGGGACGCGGCCAGGCACTGCTCTCCACCAACAACCGCGGAGCTGTATTCGTCTGCATGGCTTTGGTATCCACCGACGACCACAGCGTAGCTCCCGGCTGCCCCATTGTTCACGCCCCCGCCCACCAGTGAGTACTGGGCTGCCGAGTTACCGATGCCCCCGCAGACTACGCCGGCCGACCCGAGTACGCGGTTGGAGTCGCCACCGCAGACGACACCCCGGGGATACGAACACCCGTTCTTGCGGCCCCCGCCGATGAAGGCGAATTTTCCGCCATTGAAGTTGTAGTAACCGCCGCACACGGTTGCGCAGGAGTCATCCTGGCCGGGTTCCGCGGCCTGGTTGTAGTAGCCGCCTGCGACAGTGCAGAAGTCGTTGAAGACTTTGCAGCCCTGACCGGCAACGAGTGTGTTATTGTACCCATTCGAGCAGTCGGTTCCGAATGTCCCCCTGAGCGCTCGCACTCCGCTGGACACAACCAGGGCGCCGTACATCGAATCGCCCGCGGCATTTACGTATTGACCGTTACCCCAGGCAAGGTCGAATCCCACCGTACCTGAGTCGGAAATCGGGTTCGGCGAGCAGACGATGCCGGTTGCCTGGACGACCTTCCTGACCGTACCACCGCTGTTCTGTCCCACGCTGTCGTTCCGTGCCTCCCAAGCCGAGCCGGTCCACTTCACCACCTGGCCCGAGGACGCGCCCATCTGACCGAGGTCAGCGGCCGCGATAGTGCCGTTGGTGATCATTGCTGACGTGACCGAGTTTGCCTGCCCGGTACGCACGAAGCTGGTCGTATCCTTGCCCTGCAGCCGGTCTGAGTCCGCCGCCCGCGCTGTCAGATAGGTGTAGGCCGCGCTGGCAAGTCGCAGCCGCGGAGCCAACTCTGCTCCGCCCGCCACCGCCATACCCAGATACAACTCACCACCATCCGGCACCGAGCCGATCGGCGTCACCGCTCCCAGCAGCACGCCGAACAACCCGCCCCTGGTCCGAACGTCCTGAGTCTCCTCCCAGAACTCGGTCCCGCCGGAAGGTACGGCGTAGAGCCTGAAGCGTACGGCGTAGAGCGTATCACCCACCGGCACGCCCAGCGTATCGGTCAGTTTGCCCTGGTAAGAGAGCATCTGCGGAATCGTGATCGCTTCTGTTCCATAGCTTGTGGCTTGCGGCTTGTGGCTTGCGGCCGTTTGCGGCGCGACCGCCGCGTTGTCAGCCGCGAAGGTGAAGGCGCTCGCAAGCGCCAGCAGCAGGACCGTGGATCTCATCAAACCTCCAATGTGTCCGGGCTTCCCTTGCATGTGGCGACCAGCAACAGGAAAAGCGCGGGACACGCCACCTACCCGCGCACGCCTAGTTACTAATCAGAGCATAAAATGTTTGACATGGGAGTCGGTTTGGTGTATACTGTGAGTAATGAGAGAAGACGATACTCGGCGTCTATCGCCGGCGGCTTTGGATGTGCTGCGTGTGCGGGTGATGAAA
>VGIR01000048.1 GCA_016867815.1 candidate division WOR-3 bacterium
AGGCATACCCGCCCAAGCCATCGCCGGAACTGTTTGTTCGCTCGGAGACAATGCTCAGCCAGGCCTTTGACGCATTGTCGTACTCGGTCAAGCCCACAGCATGTGAGCCGTTGTTTTTGGTCAGGAGGTTGTACTCGCCGGAAGCGGATGTGCCCGGGATCGTGTAGGGAGATGTGCCGTAGAACTGCCAAAGGTGCACGTCGGCAATGAGCATTCCTGCCAACGCGCAAGTCAGAATGCAGACTCTCAACTTCTCTGTCAGAGCCATATCGCGACTCCCTTCATTGACGTTTGTTCCAAATGCAGCTATCATGAGCAAGGGCAGCAACAGGACGTAAGTCCTGAAACCTGTTTGTCTTGGCGGACGGCAGGGCTGCCCTATTCTCTTCGGTCAGAGCCGGTGGCAAGTCAGGTCATGCGCGCCTCCTTCCTGTTTGGTGTGCTGCCTTCACGCATTTGCAGGTCACTCCGCAATCACGAGCTTGTGAACATCTTCTGGCTTGAGGTGGGTGGCTTGCGGCTCCTCACGGACGAAGTACACACCCGGAGGTAGATGACTGATATCGTTCGGGCCGGGCAGCAGCGCCGCAGCCCTGCGGCCGGACGCGTCGTAGAGATCAGCCTGTGCCGTGGCGCGCAGCGGCGCGCCACGACTGAGCAGTGTCTGCGCCCGCGCAACCCGAGCGGGGACTGCCGGTTTCTCCTGTACCCCTGCGAAGACAACGCTGTCATAGACGACATGGATCGCGTCATCATAGGAGCCTCCCGCAATGTAGAAACGGTTGGTCTTCCGGTTTGGGACCAGCGAGCTCGCATACTCATGCGGAAGATAAACGCCCGAGATGACGCTATCGGTGCGAACGTCAACCACGAGGAGGTATTGGCTGGCGAAGTAGACAAAGTCGCCGGTGCGGTCGTCACACACGCTGGTCGAAAGACCTGGAACGGCGAAACTGGAGCCCACACTGTCGCCGCGCGCATCCACAGCGAATACGCTGTCCACTCCGGGCGGGTATCCTCTGATAACTATGATGGTCCAATAGACCTTGCCGGCACGGGAAGCGCAATAGACCTGGCGAGACCAGGTGTAGTAGGAATCCCTCATCGGACTCGGTATGCTGTCAATTGGGAGTCGCGTATCCACGTCGAATACGCAGAGACCCATGTACTGCGCCGCATATACTCTGCGGGCGGCAGGACTATAGCTGACTGACCCCGCGTTCGCCCCCCAGCACGTAGCATCCTTGACAATGCTATCGCTGTTGCAGTCGATGACGCAATACCGTGGTCCACCGCTGACCAACCAAAGCAGGTCGAACTCCGGCGTCAGCAGGGCCTCGCCGTGAATCCAATCTGGGTCTGCGTCGAGGGTGATAATCGTCGAGACGGTGTCACGCGAGCAGTCAACCACCGCTATGAAGAGACTGGTGTCTTGGTAGACCGACAGGGCGTATAGCTTGTTCTGGTTCGGGGACCAGATCAGCCTGAAGGGCAGGCCATCAATTCCTATTCTCCTGATCAGACTGTCCGTCCTGCAATCGTAAACGAGGATGCTGCTGTCCGCACTGCAGTACAGCTTGTTGTCACGAGAGTCGTGAGCCAGTGACCAGTACTCCCGTGAAACCTGCGAGAAATTGACATAGGACCTGACCTTGTTGGAGCGGCAATCCACGATCCCAATCCTGTTCACGGAGTTGCCGTAGGCACACACAAAGTACAGTTTGTTGTCCACGCTGTCTACAACCAGATTGCTGACGGGCACGCCCAAGGGCACGACACCCACCAAGGTATCTGCCTGGCCATCGAGTGCCGTAACCACATAGTCATGGTCGCTGACAAACACCCGGTTCGTGGACCGGCTGTAGTAGAGAGAATCCTCTGCGGTGAAGCGGAATCGCTTCAGCTCCTGTCCCGTGCGGCCATCCAAGACGTACTTCCAAGTGTAGTCGAGAGCGATCAGCATGACGTAGAGCTTGTTCTGCCGCGGCACGGGGGCCAGGGAGAGCGCCCTTCCCCAGAGGTTGTAGTCCCACAGGATGGAGTCGTTGTCACAGTCGAGCGCTATGAGGTGACTCCAGTAAGTGTAGTAGACACGATTGTGTGCCGGGTCGCAGGCGAGTTGCGCGTAGAGAGTGTCGAACCCGCGCCGATAGACGACGGTATCGGCCTTCGTGTTGAGCGCGAACAGCGATTCGCCGGCCGCTATGTACACCTTCCCGGCACTTGGCTGAAAGCAGACGGCCTGAGCTGCCCGAAGCCCATAGATACTGGCCACGACGCTGTCACGGCTGCAGTCCACAACCCTCAGGGAGTCCGTCGCGCCGACGTAGAGCTTGTTGCGGAAGTCATCCAAAACGCATCTGGCGCTAGTGGCGTTCATCGGAAGTGAGTCTGCAACGCTGTCGGTCTTGCAGTCGACGACTCTCAACGGTTCGGAGGCGCAGTAGACTCGGTCTACCCTCGGGTTGTAGTAGAGCCCTGTGACGAGCGAGGGGAACGGCAACCGTTTGATGACCTCGTACGTGTTGCAGTCCACCACAGCGACACCGTATTCGTCCGTGGTAGACACGTACAGCTTGTTGTGCGCAGGGACATAGCAGAGGGCATTCGTCGGGCCTGAGCGAATCCGGGCGAACCTCTCGCACGTGACAGCATCGGCGACAATTACGTCGCCGCCTTCGCCTCCGATGAAGATGCGCGGAAGAACCGTATCTTCATCAAAAGCCACGTGGTTGTTGCCGTTTGTTGGTCCCAGCGAATCCGGCAACAGGATTTGCCCCTCAAGAACTTGGCCCGAGGCTGCCGACGCCAGCACGGCCCCCATCGCCACCGCGCACAGGAGAACCTTGGCCCCCTCGGGCCAGCTTCCAAGGGAGTTTCTGTCACGGCCCCTGACACAGCGCCTCATGCGTACCTCCTAGCACAACCATGATCTTGACGGCCTCTACTCCGTTGCGGCGTGACACTCCGCGCCCCCGCGCACACGAGTACCTTGGCCTTGGCGGCCCGATTGTGAGGTTTTGAGTTCCGACCGAACGAACTGCGCTTCATTCCGATTGCCAAGTGCTGCCTCCAGGTTTCTCACAGAACTTGCACGAATCGGCGTCGAGGTTCCCTGCGTGGCAGGCACTGCGCCTGCCGCACCCTCAAGTCGACTCTATTGTAGAGTGGACACTCTCGTATGTCAACAGGAATTGGCGTCAGCGCGGAAGTCCGTCGGAACCCAGCGACAGAGGTAGAACATCTATGCCCCCCTTGCGTCCGTCAATTCTTGACACGCTTCGCAGACCCAGGGTGCCGTCCGAAATCCCTCCCCGCCGCGTCGGGAGCGCGCTCGGGCGGCACCGACCTTCTCCGGTCGCCGTGACTTGACAAGCGCAGCATCACGGTCTATCATCGGGCATGCGCCAGGCAACCGGCCGTCCGACCGGCTGGGGCGACCCGCCGGTGGTCGCTCCTACCCTTGACTCGGTCAGGCGCGCGAGCGAACGCCTGAAGGACGTCGCCCGTCGCACACCTCTCGTGCCCTTCGGGCCGCGGGAAGACGGCATCCTGCTCAAGTCCGAGGTTGAACAGCCCAGCGGTTCGTTCAAGATCCGCGGCGTCTACAACTGGGCGGCAGGACTCGCGCCCGATACGGTCCGGCGCGGCTTCTCCACTTTCAGCGCCGGGAATACCGCGCTGGCGCTCGCCCACTGCGCAGGTGGTCTCGGCACGACCTGCCGCAGCCTCCTGCCCGACTCCGCGCCGGAGCGCAAGGTGCAGGCGCTGCGGGACCGCGGCGTCGAGACCGTGCTGGTTGCCTTCGAGGAGATGGCAGACTACATCTTCAGCGCCGGGTGGCGAGACGAGCCCTACGCCTTCCTCCATCCCTGGACCGAGCCAGCGATGATCAGCGGACATGCGACCATGGGGCTCGAGATCGTGGAGGACCTGCCCGATGTCGAGACGGTCTTTGTGCCGGTTGGCGGCGGCGCGCTGGCTGCCGGCGTCGGCTGCGCAGTCGGGATGCTTGACCCCGCGGTCAGGATCATCGGCGTCCAGACGGAGTCTTACCCCTCCCTGGCGCAGAGTTTCCACGCGGGCCGGCCGGTGTGGATCGAGTCCCGCCCCACCATCTGCGACGGTGTCGCGGTGCCGTTCGTCACCGAGCATCTCTATCCCCTGCTGCGTGAGACTCTCGACAGCGTCCTCGTGGTGTCCGAGGAGCAGGTAAGGAAGGCGATCCGCCTACTGGCGCGTACGGGCGGGGTCGTAGCGGAAGGCGCGGGCGCTCTCGCGCTGGCCGCCGCCCTGGACATGCCGTTGGCAGACCGGGGTCTCTCCGTCTGTCTGGTAACGGGCGGCAACATCCCGGAGGCGCTGCTCGAGGAGATAGTCGGCGTGCAGCATTCGTAGGACGACGGCCGGCGAATACACCTTGACAAATGCGCCGGGCTGAATACCATAACTGCGTGCAGCACCGCTGTCTGGGCGGGTCGTCACCCTCGGAATCGCTGTCGGTGTGAGGCGCGCGTGGTCGATCTCAGGCAACGCCGTTTCTTCCCGGAGCGAAGACCCCGCCAGCCGCTACGCTGGGTTATCTGGGGTGCGTTCCTGTTGCTCTTCCTGGTGCTCGTGCTGTTCATGAAGCTCTTCAGGTAAGGCCGGACTGCGCTGAATGAAAAGGAGTCGCTAGATGACGAAACTTCACTGGAACTTCAAGGACGTGTTCCGCGCACTGCGTCTCGGCTTCTCAGCCAAGAAAGTCTGGATGCTGTCGCTCGGCCTGCTGTTCGGGTTCACCGGGTACGTGCTGCTCACCTACCTGGCCTACGTCGCCGCCGGCCTGGACTTCCTGGCTGTCTGGCAGACGTACCGTCTGCTGCCGCTGCCATCTCCGTATGAGTATGCTTTCCCCTGGTACTCCTGGGTAGTTTTCGGGGCCGGGGTGCTCTGGTTCATCTGCGTCCTGCTGCTGTCCGGCACGGCCGTTTCCAAGGTCGCCTACGAGCAGCTGCGCGGCGACGAGTTCTTCGAGTCGAAGGAGGCATTCCGTTTCGCAATCAAGAACCGTTCGGCGGTGCTTGGCAGCCCGCTCCTGATTCTGGCCTTCGTCGCCTTGATCGTCGCTTGCGGTCTCCTCCTCAGCCTGCTGGGCGCGATACCCGCCGCCGGCGAGATAATCGTCGGCCTGCTGGCAGTTCTTGGCTTCATCGCCTCCCTGTTCATCGTCTACCTGCTCGTCGTCTTCTTCTTCTCGCTGCTGCTGGGCCCGAGCGTGGTCGCCACCACCCACTCCGACACGTTTGACACCCTGTTTGAGGTTTTCTCGTGTGTCAACGAGCAACCTGCGCGCCTTCTCTCGTACACCGCGACGATCGCCCTGCTCGGGAAGGCGGGTTCCTTCCTGCTCGGGCTCGCGACCAGCGCCGCAGGCAGAATCGGCTACGCGATTCTCGGTAGCTTCATGGGCGAGAAACTGGCGATGGTGATGGGCAACGCCGCCTACTATTTCAAACTGGCGGCCCCGGACTGGTGCCCCGCTCTCTTGCAGCAAACGTTCATCGCGGAGATGAACCTCTACGGGTTCCCGCAGGTGTACCTGCCCGGAGACTACATCGCGCTGGGCTGGAGCCACGATGTCGCCGCGTTGCTGCTCGGTGTGTTGCTCTACCTTGTTGCTATCATGGTCGTCTCCTACGGCCTCTCGGTCTGGTTCACCGGCATGACACTGAACTTTGCGGTCCTCGCCTACAAGAAAGACGAGAAGAACATACTTGAGCTGCCAGAGGATGACGAGGAGTTGATCGAGCCGGTTCCCAACCCTGAGCTCAAAGACCTCGAACCCAAGCCTGTCGACGGGGAAGCCGACAAGAAAGACTGATCTCGACCGGCGGCGCAGAGGCTAAGCTTAGGTTTTTCAATAACTTAATCTGATATCCGTGCCCTCCTTGGTTGACGGCTACCGGGCTGTGATCAGGGGCCAGGTTCAAGGGCTGGGTTTCCGGCCCTACGTATACCGGCTGGCCAGGTCCCTTGGCGTGAACGGCTTCGTCCGCAACTCCGTCCGCGGCGTAGTCGTCGTCGTTCAGGGCAGACTCGCCAGCCGCTTCCTCAAGAGGCTCCGCTCGAGCCCTCCCCCACTGGCTGTGATCGCTTCTTTTGACATCTCCCGTGTCCGCACGCGAACATACCCCGAGTTCTCCATCCACCCCAGCAACTCGGAACGGGGCGCCGGGGTAGACGTCCTGCCCGACCTGGCTGTCTGCCGGGATTGCCGTAGGGAGATTTCGAACCCGCGCGACCGCCGCTATGGTTATGCCTTCACCAACTGCACACAGTGCGGTCCGCGCTACACGATCATCGAGCGTCTTCCCTATGACCGCCCCAACACGACGATGACGGACTTCCGGATGTGCCCTCGGTGTCAGGGTGAATACGCTGACCCCGATGACCGCCGCCACCATGCTCAACCCATCGCCTGCCCGGACTGCGGACCCAAGCTTACTTCCTTGCCTGCCAGTTCGGAACTCTCCGCGCTCGATGCCGCCGCTCAGAGCCTGCTGGATGGCAAGGTGGTAGCCATCAAGAGCCTGGGCGGGTTCCAGCTCGCCTGTGACGCGACCAATGACCAGAGCGTGAGGAGACTGCGCCGGCGAAAACACCGTCCTGCCAAGCCATTTGCCTTGATGTGCGAGAGCGTGGCCGTATGCCGAAGGTTTTGCCGCGTCTCGGCGACAGCTGAAGCGACAATGCGCTCCGTCGCGGCTCCGGTCGTGCTTCTGCCGAAGTCCCCACGGCCGACGATCCGGGTCGCCGACTCCATAGCCCCGCGGAACTCCCGACTCGGCGTGATGCTGCCCTACACGCCGCTACATTTGGTTCTGTTCGATCGTCTGCGCCGCGCGTGCGGCAGGCCAGCAGTGCTCGTGATGACCAGCGCCAATAGAACGGAAGACCCGATTATCGCCGATACCGGGGAACTGGCCGGTGCGCTGCCCGGCGTGTACGACCTGGTTCTGAGTCACAATCGGCCAATAGCGAATCGCTGCGATGACTCCGTGGCGATGACGGACAGTCACGGACCTCTCGTGCTGATTCGAAGAGCACGCGGCTATGCTCCCCGACCGGTGCCTCTGGGCAGGCTGTTTCACGTGAAACAGCCGGTGCTGGCGGTGGGAGGCGAGTCGAAAAACACCTTTGCTTTGGCCAGCCAACTCTCGGCGTACTTGAGTCCGCACATCGGTACGGTGGCGACTGCTGCCGGAGAGCAGTTTTGGCTTGAGACCCTCGCCAGGTACACAGAATGGACCGGCATCAGACCACAGGTGGTGGCGACGGACCTGCACCCCGACTATGCGTCGACTCGACTGGCAGAAAGGCTGAGCCGGGACCTCCACCTGCCCCTGGTCCGAATACAGCACCACTACGCACACATCCTGTCAGTGATGGCAGAGCACAACCTGCGCGGGCCGGTGCTCGGCATCGCTTTCGATGGAACCGGGTACGGGGCTGACGGTGCGATTTGGGGCGGAGAGATCCTGCTGGCGGATGGTCTGACTAAATGGCTTAGAGTAGGCCACTTAGGATACTTGTCGCTCAGCAACGCGGGCGACGAGATTGCAGACCCCCGGCGGGTGGCTAGCGAGTATCTTGGGCAGGTTGGAGGAAAGATGGGTCCCGGCACCCGGAAGTCGGGAGGCCGCAGTCACAACCAGGGAATCAAGTCGGCTGCGGGGTTGACAGCCGCGCGGACCTCATCAGTTGGGCGACTCTTCGACGCCGTGGCGGCTATCACCGGAGCCTGCCGTGTGGCCACTTTCGATGGTCAGGCCCCGGCCGCGCTGGAAGCCCTCGCCGATCCGTCGGAACGCGGCGATTGGTACACCGATGGTTTGCTCGACCTCTCGGTCTACCCTGCGCGGCTGCTCCCCGAACCGCTGCTGAGGGAGGTGGCACGTGAAACAGCGTGCGGCACTGCCCCGGCCCGGGTCGCAGCCCGCTTTCACAATACGCTTTCCGCTGCCACGATCCGGCTTGCCGATGCTCTCTGCGCCAAGTACGGAGTCGCTTCTGTCTGTCTGTCCGGCGGCTCCTTCCAGAATTCCCTGCTTCGCCGTCAGGTGACCGTCGGCCTACGTTCCCGTGGACGCGCCGTGTACGTGAACCGTCTCGTCCCACTCAACGATGGTGGTATCGCATACGGCCAAGTGGCTGCCCTTGCCTGCGCGCAACGTCCGCTCGCCAGCTTGTGATGCATCACGTCTGCCGCTTTTTTTCCGCGGCTCGAGACGGAACTTGACACTCAGACCCCCGAGCCTAAAATCGTCGCCGACCCTATAGCGATCCTACAATCCGTTCCCGTGTGACGGCTGACGTTTTGTCAGCGTAGTCGCTTTTGCCGCACCATGAGGCAGTGCGGGATTGTGGACGGTTTGGTGGATAACCGGCCGAGGCAATACTCCTCGTCCGTGGTCGTCAAGTATCTAAGGCGTACTATTTTCCGAAAGGGGCTGCAGATGGGTGTGGCTGACAGCGGCGTACAAGTACGCGTCGAGCGTGAAGCCCTGCTCGACGCCGAAGGACTCTGGGCCGCCATCCTCGACTACGTGAGGCCACGCGTAAGTCGCGAAGGGTTCGAGACTTGGCTTGCACCGACCAAGGGCGTTGCGCTTTCCGGCAATGTTCTTGAGGTCGATGTCCCCAATTCGTTCTTTGCCGATTGGTTGAGCCAGCACTACTCGGCGGAAGTGCAGGCGGCGATGACCAGCGTCTCCCGGCAGGAGTTGTCCGTTTCGTTCCGCCCGCGGGATGCGGCCGACACCGGGATCTTGATCCGACGCGCTCCGGCGCGCCGCCCCGTTGCCAGGCAGAATGGCTATCGGCTGCAATCGCATCTTTCGTTCGCGAACTTTGTTGTCGGCGAGTCGAATCGCCTGGCCGTCGCCGCCGCACGCAGTGTGGCTGAGCGGCCGGGGGCCGGCTACAACCCGCTCTTTATCTACGGCGGCGTTGGCTTGGGCAAGACACATCTTGTCCAGGCAATTGGCAACCTGGCGGTAGCTGCAAAGCCGGGCCTGAAGGTCTACTACACCGCCGCCGACGATCTGTTCGTTGAGCTCATTCAGGCCATCGAAAAGAACACCCGTCTCGAGTTCAAGAACAAGTACCGTTGCCTGGATCTCCTGCTGCTCGATGACGTTCACTACCTGGTCGGGAAAGAGCGGTTGCAGGAGGAAGTCTTCTATATCTTCAATTCTCTCCACGATGCTGGAAGCCAGATCGTGTTCACCAGCGACCGGCCACCGCAGGATATCCCTGCGCTTGAGGACCGGCTCGCTTCGCGGCTTGGTTCCGGTCTGGTAGTGGACATACAGGCGCCTGAATTGGAGACGCGCATCGCCATCCTCAAACAGAAGGCAGCCATGGATCACGCCGCGTTGCCCGACGATGTTGCCTACTTCATAGCTGCGCGCGTCCGAACCAGTGTTCGCGCCCTTGAGGGAAGCTGGATTCGCCTGCTGGCGCTCGCCTCGCTCGACGGCCGACCCATAACGGTTCCACTAGCTGAGGAGGCGCTCAAAGATCTGCTCCGGGAAGAAGAGCCGGTAGACCACGGTCGGATAATAAAGATCTGTGCCGAGCATTTCGGCGTTGCACATAGGGCCATCACCAGCGGGGGAAGAACAAAGCAACTGGCGCTTGCGCGGCAGGTGGCGATGTACCTTCTAAGGGCCAGCATGAGTCTTTCTCTCAAGGAAATCGGCAACCTTTTCGGCAACAAGGACCACACCACAGTAATGCACGCGATAAAGCGGGTGGGTGAACTGAGAGTGAACGACCCACAGTTCGCCGCTCGGCTGGAGAAGCTCTGCAGGATGACAACTCGTGGATAACCGCGTGGAATCAGCTGTGGATAGAGAGCACATCTGGCCTAGGCACAGCCACTCAACATAGTTATCAGTAACTGCCATCTGTATAAGTAGTTGTTTAGCATACTGTTAGCAGTTTCCCACACCAATACACAAACCAACAACAACAGCAGTATCTATTGCTATTCATGTCTGTTGGATGAGAAGGTAGAATAGCATGCCCAAGAATCAGTTTGATGCTATTAAAAAGGGCGACTAATTATAAATACCTTAGTCTGCTGGTTATTGACAATGAGACCCAGGTGGCCACAAGAACGAATAGGCCCTGCAATTCACTAGAACTAGCAGAGCAAGTGATTCCTCCCATGTTCAGAAGATGCCGCTTTTAACTACTGCACACTGGGACCACAAACACCATTCCTAATTTCAATTGTCTTGCGGCGAGCATGCCTCTGGTTGACACCATATCTGGGCTGAATATGATTACGTTCTGGCTGACTGGCATTAAGGCATTCAAAAGAGGATTCTAGTAGCAGATGGTCAAGTTGAGCGAGGACCCCAAGTACGGTTTCGCAATCGGACGCGTCCGTGCCCTTGAAGCCTCCTTGATAGACAGGGTGCGCTACGAGCGGTTCGTACACGCAAGGGATGGAGAGGAGTTTGTCGCGGTCCTAGGTGAAACAGCGTACGCCAGGCTGATGGAAGGCGTCGCAGCCGATGTGACGCGCGCGCTAGACAACGCGGCCACAGAGAATTCAACCTTCCTGTCCGCCTACGCCCTGGACAACTGGCTGGTTCACCTCTTCTCGCTACCGGCTGCTTCTCGCCGGTTGAAGGCAGACATCAAGCGGGCGTTATCGCAGGGGAAAGCAGATTTCTCTGTGCCGGAGGAACTGACAGCGACGGAGCAGGGTTCGGCAATCGCGCGGGCGGTTGCGGATGCAGTAGAAGCGTTTGCCACGCATGGAAACCCAGCCAACGTAGACATGGTGGTAGACCGTTTGACGCAGGAAGTCGGTTTGGCGGTGGCCGAGAGCAGCGAGTTCATGGTCGGGTATCTCGCCCTGCACGCCGACATCGAGAATCTGCGAACCGCAGTTCGTTTGCGGGCAGAGGGGGCTGGCGACGGGGATAGGGCCGAAGAATTGAGGACGGCTTTTCTGCCGGGCGGAACCTTGACACTTGCCAGCCTGCTGACGAGCCTGCAGCAACCTTGGCCCGCCATGCTGGAGTTGCTGGCGAAGGCGCCGCCGTACGGAAAGGGAAGTGAAGCTTTCGGCGAGTACCTCGAGCAGGGCCGCATTGCTGTCAGCGAACGTCGTTCTTTCACGCGCATGGAGCGGTTGGGCCGCGAAGCGGAACTGCGCTACCTGCTCCAGACCCGCTACGCAACGCTGGGGCACGAGCCGCTGGTGACCTTTTTCCTCCTGCGCGAGAACGAGCTGCGCAACCTTCGCCTGCTATATGCCGCGAAGCTGGCCGGCCTGGCGGCGGAAGAGACACGGGAGTTGGTGGCATATGCCGAATAGCGAGCCGCACGGCAGGGGAGACCTTTCTGCCGGCAGGATCGGTGTAGTCGGCCGGGCAGAAGTTATCGCGCCATTCCGCGCCGCCGGGTTTGCCGTCCATCCGGTCGAGCCTGGACCCGGCGCCAGCGCCGAGGTTGAGGCGCTCATCGCTGCGGGCCTGTCGGTGTTGTTCTACACCGAGGATCTGGCTGCGCACCTGGGCGAGTTGCTGGGTCGCTACAGCCGGAGCGCGACTCCCTGCCTGGTGATGCTGCCCATGGGCGCCGAGCAGCGCGGTTTCGAGCGGCTCAGGGAGATTGTGAGGCGCGCGGTCGGCGCGGACATCTTTGGGCGCGCGCACGCCCTTGCTGGAGAAGAAAGAGCGGTTCCATCCAAAGGAGACCAGCGATGATTGAAAGCAAAGGTACGATTATCAGAGTTTCGGGTCCTCTGGTGGTGGCTGAAGGCCTTGCCGGTGCGAAAATGTACGACGTAGTGAGGGTAAGCGAAAAGCGGCTGGTGGGCGAGATCATCGAATTGGAGGGAGACCGCGCGTCAATCCAGGTATACGAGGAAACAGGCGGGGTGGGGCCCGGCGAGCCCGTCTTTGCCACCGCCGAGCCGCTTTCGGTCGAACTCGGTCCCGGGTTGATCGAGTCCATCTACGACGGCATACAGCGGCCGCTGAACGTCATCCAGAAGCAGGCCGGAGACTTCATCAGCCGCGGCGTCGAGGCGTCGCCGCTCGACCGGCAGAAACGCTGGAGTTTCACTCCGCTGCGCCGAACCGGTGACCGGGTCGAACCCGGCGACATCGTGGGCGAAGTTCAGGAAACCGTGCTGGTGCGCCACCGGGTGATGATGCCGCCGGGAATGGCGGGCGAAGTCGTCCACATCGGGCCCGGCCAATTCACGGTCGAAGAACCCGTCGCCGTCATCCGGACGCCGAACGGAGAGCAGCCGCTAAGGATGTCCCAGCGCTGGCCGGTGCGCAGGGCACGTCCCTTCCGCCGGAAGCTGCAGCCCGATCAGCCGCTCGTGACCGGCCAGCGAGTGGTCGATACGTTCTTTCCGATTGCCAAGGGAGGAACCGCCGCCGTGCCCGGACCGTTCGGTTCGGGCAAAACCGTTATTCAGCACCAGTTCGCCAAATGGTCGGACGCGGAGATCATCATCTTCGTCGGCTGCGGCGAACGTGGGAACGAGATGACCGACGTGCTGATGGAGTTCCCGCACCTCGTCGACCCCAAGTCGGGTGAGCCGCTCATGAAGCGCACCGTTCTGATCGCCAACACCTCAAACATGCCGGTGGCCGCGCGCGAGGCTTCGATCTACACCGGCATCACGCTGGCCGAGTACTACCGCGACATGGGCTACTCGGTAGCTTTGCAGGCCGATTCGACCTCGCGCTGGGCCGAGGCGATGCGGGAGATCTCCGGCCGGCTGGAGGAGATGCCGGGCGAGGAAGGCTATCCTGCCTATCTCGCAACCCGGGTGGCCGAGTTCTACGAGCGAGCCGGGCGAGTTGTTTGTCTGGGCCGAACCCCGGAAGGTAAGGAACAGGAGGGCGCCGTCTCGGTGGTCGGAGCGGTTTCACCTCCGGGAGGAGACCTGAATGACCCGGTGGTCCAGGCTACCCTGCGCGTAGTCAAGGTCTTCTGGTCGCTCGAGGATAGACTGGCGTTCCAGCGGCACTTCCCGGCAATCTCCTGGTTGAATTCTTACTCGCTGTACGCCGACGTTCTCCGGGAATCGTTTGACCGGCTGGCAACCCCCGAATTCACGAAGGATGCGAGCGCAGCCATGCAGCTGCTTGAGAAGGAAGCCGAACTGGAAGAGATCGTCCGGCTGGTCGGCAAAGACACGCTCTCCGCGCAGGACCGGCTGGTGCTCGAGGCGGCGCGGTCGATCCGCGAAGATTTCCTGCACCAGAATGCTTTCCACGAAGTCGACACCTACGCGTCGCTTCCCAAGCAGGCCGCCATGCTGAGCGCGATCCTGCGTTTCCACGACCTCGGGCGCGCCGCGCTGGCGCGAGGCGTTGGCATCGAGCTGGTAGAGCGCGTCAAGGTGCGGGACCGGATAGCCCGGATGAAGTACCTCACCGAGGCCGAGGCGCCGGCGGCGATCCAGCAGGCCTGCGCCGACCTCGAAAAGGAACTGGCCGCACTGGAGGCGAAATGATCCGCGAATACCAAACGGTCACGTCGATAGCCGGCCCGCTGATGCTGGTTTCCGGTGTGGACGGTGTCAAGTACCAGGAACTGGTTCAGATCACCTTGCCGACCGGTGACGTCAGGCGTGGACAGGTGCTGGAGGTCGAAGGCGACAAGGCCCTGGTGCAGGTTTTCGAGGGAACGACCGGCATCGATGTGCCTTCGGCCAAGGTGCGCTTCATGGCCCGCGGCATAACGCTCGACCTGTCGCCGGAAATCCTCGGACGCGTCTTCGGCGGGCTCGGGCGGCCGCGCGACGGCGGGCCAGCGATGATTCCTGACCGGCGTGTGGATGTCAACGGCGCGCCTATCAACCCCTATGCGCGCGAGTACCCGAACGAGTTCATCCAGACGGGAGTCTCGTCCATAGACGGGCTGAACACTCTGGTCCGCGGACAGAAACTGCCGATCTTCTCCGGCTCAGGCCTGCCCCACAACCGCCTGGCCGCACAGATAGTCCGGCAGGCACGCGTCCTGGGGACGAGCGAGCCGTTCGCGGTCGTGTTCGGGGCAATGGGGATCACGTTCGAGGAGTCGGAGTTCTTCATTCGCGACTTCACCCAGTCCGGCGCCATCGAGCGCACCGTCTTGTTCCTCAACCTCGCGGACGAGCCGGCCATCGAGCGGATCGCGACCCCGCGGGCCGCGCTCACGGCTGCCGAGTACCTGGCGTTCGAACTGGGCATGCACGTCCTCGTGGTGCTGACCGACATGACCAACTACTGCGAGGCACTGCGGGAGGTGTCCGCCGCGCGCAAAGAGATACCCGGCCGCCGCGGTTTCCCGGGCTACCTCTACACCGACCTTTCGTCGATCTACGAGCGCTGCGGACGCATCAAGGGCCGAAAGGGCTCGATCACGATGATGCCGGTACTGACGATGCCCGAGGACGACAAGACACACCCCATACCGGACCTGACCGGCTACATCACCGAGGGCCAGATCATCCTCTCCCGCGCCATGCACCGGCGCAAGATCGCCCCGCCCGTAGACGTGCTCCCTTCGCTCTCGCGGCTCAAGGACAAGGGTATCGGCGCGGGGAAAACCCGTGAGGACCACGCCGACCTTTTCAACCAGCTCTATGCCTGCTACGCGCGCGGCAAAGAAGCGGAGGAGCTCGAGATCATTCTCGGAGACGCGGCGCTGACCGAAGCGGACAAGCAGTATCTGCGCTTCGCACGCGAGTTCGAGCGGCAGTACATCTCCCAGGGCGAGTTCGAGAACCGGACAGTGGAGCAGACCCTGGACCTCGGCTGGAAGCTGCTGGCCGGCTTCCCGCGGGGCGAGCTGAAGCGCGTGCGCGACGCCTACCTGGAAAAGTATTGGCGGCCGGCAGCGAAGTAGAAAGCCCGCGGTTGCTGAACGGCAACCGCCCCGCGCCGTAGGGGTATCCGCATCCTCCGGTACTCCGCCGCGCTCTTCGACCTTGATGGTACCCTGATCGACTCGGCGCAGGATATAGTTGCCTCGGCACGGTACGCGCTGGGGAGCGTGTTCCCGGGGCGCGACCTGCCCGACCCCGAAGACGTTCTGGCCCAGATCGGCAGGCCGCTGGAGGCAATGGTGCGTGAACTGGGCTTTGCGGCGGGCGAGGGCGAAGCTCGGCGATTCGCAGACGCATACCGGGACCACTACGCGGAGCATTTCAACGCTCACACCCAACCCTACCCGGGGGTGGAGGAATTGCTCACCTACCTGAAGGCGTCCGGGGTCAGGCTGGCCCTGGTAACGACCAAACACCAGTCGCAGGCCGACTTCACGCTCGCAGCCTTCGGCCTGACGGGCTACTTCGATTATGTTCACGGTTGGCAGGAGGGCCGTGAACACAAACCGCATCCGGAGCCGGTCCTGACCGCCCTCGCGCGTCTGGCCGTGCCGCCCGGCGCGGCGATCATGGTCGGGGATTCCGAGTTCGACATTCAGTCTGCGAAGGCGGCCGGGGTTGATACCTGTGCGGTTACCTACGGATTCCGGCCGGCCTGGCTGCTCAGGTCTTTCCGGCCCGATTTTCTCGTCGCGCGCGCTACGGATGTCGCGCCGATCGTCGTTTCGCAGGACGCGGAATGAAGCGGCGGCTGTCGCACAATGCGACTACCGCTGCCACGAGACACGTCAGCTGCTCCGCGGCTTCCGCGGTATCCCGACGCGCGGGGCCGCAAACGACAGTCCGGCAACAGGATATGCCAACGCTTGGGCAGGCCGCATCGGAACGGAAGCTGCAGGAATGCCGGGGTTGCGATGTTTCCGAGAAGCGGGACGCTTGTACCCAGACACTTGACTGCGTTGGGAGCGGAAGTAGAATGCAGCTCGATGCCCCCTGCACAGCCGGGAGACGCAACGGTCCCTGCGTTTGAGGTCCGGGCCGGAACGGTGGAGCTGCTTTCCGGATGAATCCACGGACGAACCCCGCATTTCCTTTTGTCGCCGACATTGCCTTCCAGGACGGCGACTTTGTGTTTGCCACTGACCGGTTCGGATGCCTCGTCTACTGGAACAAGGAGGCCGAACGGATATCCGGCTACAGGGCAGAGGAGGTACTGGGAAAGCCGTACGCTCTCGCCTGCCGAATCGAGCCGGACGCCACCACTGTAGATCTCGCGGCCATCCTCGGGGGGCGCGACTTCGCGGGAGGCGTTCGCTGCCATTCGCGGAGTGGTGGAGCCTTCGCGCTCTACCTGTTCGCGACCGCGGGACGCGATCCCGCCGGCCTGCCGGCCGGGGTCGTGTTCGTCGGCCGGGACGTGACCGGTCTCTGGCGGGCCGAGGAGGCGGCCGCGGCATCCACCAACAAATACCGCGCTCTCTTCGAGCACAGCATCGATTCGGTGGCGATAGCCGAAATGGACGGACGAGTGATTGAGGCCAACCCCGCGTGCCTGCGGCTATACGGCTACACGGCCGACGACGTCCGGGGGATGAAGCTCGCCGACGTGGTGGCGCCGGAAGACCGTGGCGCTGGCGCCGACGCGATGGAGAAACTGGCGGCGGGCCGGCTCGTGGTCAAGACTATCCGAATGCGCCGAAAAGACGGGTCGAGGTTCGTCGCGGACCTCGTCGCGTCGGTCATGACGGTAGGCGGCGAACGGCGGATAATGTCGGTCACGCGCGACGTGACCGATCGAGTGCGCGCCGAGCAGGCGCGGAGCCAATCGGAGAGGATCTATCGCACGGTGTTCGAATCGGCCAACGACGCCGTGTTCATCGAGTCGGTGGACGGGCGCATTCTCGACGTCAACCGAAACGGTTGCGGCCTGCTCGGCTACCGCAAGGACGAATTGTTGAAAATGAAGGTGGCGGACCTGGTTCCGCCAGAGGCACGCACCTGGCTGCCGCACGTGACCGACGCGATTCTGCGCGACAGGGCCTTCCGCTCCGAGGCGGTCAACTTGCACAAGGACGGACGGCACATCCCGGTGGAAATCAGCGCCGCGACGATGGAACTGGACGGCAAGACCGCCGTGCTGGTAATCGTGCGGGACATCTCCGAACGCAAGCGTGCCGAACAGGGGCTGCGCGAGAGCGAGGAGAAGTTTCGGAGCGTCGCGGAGCAATCGCCCAACATGATCTTCATCAACCAGTCGGGTCGGGTGGTCTACACCAACCAGAAGAGCGCCGACACCATGGGGTACGCCCAGGAGGAATTCTACTCACCCGGATTCGACTTCATGCAGCTCATCGCGCCGGAGTCGGTGGAGCAGATCAAGGCAGTCTACGCCCGCCACGTCCGGGGCGAGGACGTGGAGCCGTACGAGTACACGTTACTTACGAAAGACGGGCGGCGGATCGAGTCCATCATCACGACCAAGCTCATCGAGTACCGCGGGGCGAAAGCGATCCTCGGCATCATCACTGACATAACAGAGCGTGTCAAGGCTGACCGCGACCTGCGCGAAGAGAAGGAGAGGTCGCAGACCTACCTGGCGCTGGCCGGAGTGATGCTCGTAGCGCTTGACGCCGCCGGCAGCATCACCCTGCTGAATCGGCGGGCCTGCGAAGTGCTGGGGGTCGTAGAGGCGGAGGCGCTGGGCCGCAACTGGTTCGACAACTACATTCCGGAACGCAGCCGCCTACGGGTCAAAGAGGCATTCGCATCGCTGATGGCAGGCAGAATTGAGCCGGTGGAGCGCTTCGAGAACCCGGTGCTCGGTGCCGGCGGCGAGGAGCGGCTGGTAGTCTGGCACAACGTGCTGCTGCGCGACCGACAAGGCCGTCCGACCGGCACCCTGAGTTCCGGGGAGGACGTGACCGAGCGGGAGCGGGCTGTGAATGCACTGCGCGAGAGCGAGGAGAAGTATCGCAGCGTGGTCGAGCGGGCGAGCGACGGCATCTGTGTTGTACAAGACGGTCGGATCGAGTATCTCAACCCGAGGCTGGCCGAGATTGCCGGGTACGCACCGGAGGAGCTGGTCGGCAAACAGTTCATTGAATACCTGCATCCGGACGACCGGGCAACCGTGGTCGACCGATACCGTCGTCGGCTCGCCGGCGAAAACCCGCCCTCCACGTACAGGGTCAGAATACTGACACGGAGTGGTGAAGCAGCGCCGGTGGAGATCAACGCCGCGCTTTCGACCTTTGAGGATGCACCGGCCGACATAGTGCTGGTGCGCGACATCACCGAGCGGGCTCAGGCCGAGCAGGCGCTGCGCGAGTCCGAGCGGCACTACCGTTCCGCGCTGGAAGCGATGCGGGATCCGGTTCACGTCGCCGATGCCGACCTGCGGATTGTCATGGTGAACCGGGCATTTGCGCTCTGGCTGCAGCAGAGCGGGCTCGACGACGCAGTGCTGGGGAAGACCGTTTTCGAGGCCTTCCCCTTCCTGCCAGACCGAGTCAGGGAAGAGTACCGGCGGGTCTTCGAGAACGGCGAGACGGTCGTTACCGAGGAAGAGACCGCTGTCGGCGGACGGTCCTTCTACACCGAGACGACCAAGACGCCGGTGACCGAGCAAGGCCGGGTGGCTCGCGTTCTGACCGTGGTCAGGGACTTGACCGAGCAGAAAAGGCTCGTGCGGGTCGCCGAGGAGACCGGCGACGTGCTCCGCGCCGTCCTTGACAACTCGCCGGAAGCGATTGCCGGCGAGTGCGAGAACGTGCTGGTGTACGCCAACCAGCGATTTGCCCGGCTGTTTGGCTACGACGCGCCGGCCGACATCATCGGCCGGCCCGCCAGCGACTTCGACGCGCCCCTGGACCGGGAGCGAATGGTCGGATACACCCGGCTGCGCGAGCAGGGAAAAGATGCTCCGACCAGCTACTCGTTCCACGGCCTCAGGCGTGACGGGACCCTCATCCCGCTGGAGGCGACCATCAGCACCTATTGGTCGCTCGGCCGACTGCACGTGCTCGGGTTCATCCGCGAGGTAGAGGCGGGCCGCGCCGGCAGCTGAGGCGAGCCCCGCGGACGGCCCTGCGTTGACATTCCCTCCACCGCCCCTATGCTGAATTGATGTCGGTTTCGTCCCAAGACCAGAACGGCGTCTTCCGCGAGCACCTCGCCCGCGCTGCCCGCGCCACCTTCTACCTGCGGGTTCTTTTCTCGCTGGCGCTGCTCTTTCACGCCGGGTTCGGTCCCGGTCTGCTGCTGCGGTTTCGTCTCACCGGCTGTGGCTCGGTCGAGCCCGTGGCGCAGCTCTACGCTTTCCGGCCCGTGATCTACGCCTACCTGCATGTGGCTCTGGTCGCGGTCCTGGGCGCTTTGTGCCGGCGGGCGGTCGGTCTGTTTGAAGCCGAGTACCTGCAGGACACAGCGCACGAGGTTGCGCGAGGGGGACGCGAGAGCGACCTGCGGCTGCTCCGCATCAGTCCGAGGCCTTTCGTATTGTCGAGCCACATCGCCGTGGACACGGTCATCTTCAGCGCGGCCCTGCTCGCCTTTTCCTTCTGGATCGTGATACTGGCCGAAACCACGCCCGCCAATATGCTAAGCTACCAGGTAGCCGGCATCGTGCTCGGCTCCTACGGTCTTTTCGCCTCGCTCATCATCATGGGCCTCGTCTGGTTCAATGCCGCGCGGCGGCTCGCCCGGCTCAAGGCTGACGCCAGTGCGCCGAGTAGCGAGCACCAGGTCTGATCATCCGGTTCGGAGCGCGTGCCTGCGCTACTACCTGAGCCGGTAGAGCCGCAACTTCCACGGACTTTTCGTCTCCGCCACCAGCGTGCGGTCCGGGAACCGTGACAGCAGGCCCTCGAAGATTGTGAGCACCACCGGGTTGTCGGAGCCGGGCCGCACGGCCAGCCCGGCGTAGAGAGGGCGGTCGCCAGCGAGGACCGAGTCGAGCGGGATCGGTACGTTGAACTCGACAAAGCGGCGGTAGTCGCGCCAGCCCCAGGCGTAACTCACCAGTTCGGACACACCCGCGTCGCACAACAGCAGGGCGGACGCAGGCACGTTGTCGAGCAGCAGTCGCTGGTAACCGGCCTGTACCCTCAGGTAGCGGTCGTGGCGTAGCTGAATGGCGATGCTCAGCAGTGCCATGCACGTGACCGCCGCGTACTTGAGCCATCCGGCGCGAAGCCGTCCGAGCAGGCGGTCGGCGGCCAGGATGAAGCCCATGATGAAGAAAGGCAGTCCGGGCAGGAGGTAGCGGAGTCCGAGGGTCAGGCGGGCCGGCAATTCCGGCGCGTCGTAGGTGAACGAGAAGAGGCAGTAGACGCCGAGCAGCGTGTATGCGGGGAGGCCCAGGAGCAGCCGTCGTCCCTTGCCCGCAACGAGCGGAGCGGCCAGCATGAGCGGATAGAGTATCAGGAGCGCGGTTCCGTAGTACCGGGCGTTGTGGAGGAAGAAGGCGGGGGAGAAGGTGCCGGTCAGATACATCGGGAATGAGATCGGTGAACCGTAGGCGTACGCGTTGTAGGCTGCTATCAGGCCGGCCAGGGGCGCGAAGCCGGCCATCAGCATCAGGGCCAACCGCAGACGCGGACCGTCCGGCCGCAGCGCGAGTATCAGGAACACCGGGGCGAACACCGCGTTGGAGTAGCGGACGAGGCAGGCGAGGCCAAGGAGGAATCCCGAACCGATCAGCCACCTGCCCCGGCGCAGCAGGCAATAGAACGCGGCGAGAACCAGGGTCGCGGCCAGCAGGTCGCTCATAACGGTGCGAGAGAGGATAACCACTGCGGGGTAGAACAGGTAGAGCAGCGCCCACGCCGGGTCGATTTCGGGGTCCAGCCGCTTCATTATCAGGACCATGAACGTGGTCCCGGCGAGCGCGAGCAGCATTCCGGAGACAAAGACCAGTCGCCAGCCCAAGAGCGTGAACGGCAGGAGAAACAGCGAGGTGCCGGGCGGGTACTTGCTGGCCAGTCGGCCGCCCGTTTCGACCGTCATGTGGGGGGCCGGGACAGACGACCCTTCGTAGGAGAGCCGGCCGGTCCGGAACAGGAAAGCCCCGGTCAGATAGGCGTCTTCGTCGACGATGGCGGTCGTGCGCGGGTAGAGCGCCAGAAAGGTCAGCACATACAGCAGGGCACCGACAACTACGAGTCCTGCCGAACGGCCGTACCGTGGTTTCATCCGGCAGGATGATAGGACTGCGGTGAACCAAGTCAAGGAGGGACGGACGGGCAACGGTTGACTTCAGAGGCAACGTCAATAGAATGAACCTCTATGCCTATGCTAAGCGATATGCGCAAGCGCGTCCGCGTCGTCATGCTGGTCGTGGCCGCGACCTTCGTCGCCGGCTTCCTGATGGGCGAAATCTGGCAGATGCTCGCCCGGAAGGGGGACCGACGTTCAGCCAACCCGCAGGGCCTCGTCGCCAAGGTCGGAGACCACAATGTTACCCCGGAGGAGTACAGGGGGGTGGTCAGCTATATCACCGATAAGTATAAGAGTGACAACCGTTTGCGCGATCTCTCCAACGATGACTACCAGGCGATCGAGCAGCAGGCCTGGGAGTATCTCCTCAGCGAACTGACGTGGCAGAAGGTGCTGCGGGGCCAGCGGGTCGGCGTCACCGAGGCCGAGATAATGGAGATCGTCAAATCCAACCCGCCCGAGGAGCTGCGCAACAAGCCCGAGCTTCTCACTGACGGCAACTTCGACCCGCAGAAGTACCAGCAGGTCATGAACGCGCCTGAGAACCGCGAATACTTCACCAAGTACTTCCGCCAGGTGCTGGAGATGCTCCCGCGTGAGAAACTGAGGATCGACGCCATCAACGCCTACCGGATCACGAACCCCGAGGCAGAAGACGCGCTGGCCGCATCCAACACCCGTTGGAAGACCACGTCGCTCTACTTCGGGGCCAAAGTCCTGAAACAGAGGTACGAACCTACCGAGGCCGAGGCCAAGGCCTGGTTCGAGGCCCACCGGGACAGCTTCCGCACCAAAGAGACACGGCAGCTCCGGTACGTCTTCTTCCCGCTGGCCGTCAGTCGGCAGGATTCGGCCGCTGCGAAAGAGATCATTGATCGGGCCTACGACCAGTTGCTCAAGGGCGAGACCTTCAACCTCACGACGCTCGACTACAGCGATATGGAGGGCGAGACGCTGTCGGTCATGACGCCGCGTTCCGGCGTCGGCGCAGAAACAGACAGCGCCCTGGCCAGGCTCAAGCCCGGCCAGTACAGCCCGCCCTACCTGGCCGCGTATGGCTGGCAGATATCCCTCCTCGACAGCGCCAAGCAAGACTCGGTGGCCTACCGCCGCATCGTCGTCCGCGTCAAAATGGGCTCCGAGGTGCTGGCCACGGTGCGGGACACGGTCCGTGGTTTCATCGAGAAGACCGCCGCGGAGGAATTCGACGCCATCGCGGCTCAGTTCGGTCTGGCAGTGCAGCAGACGCGCCCGCTCGTGGGCGACCAGAAGGATCTGCCCGGACTCGACGTCGAGAATACTGCGCAGCTTGTCGAGTGGGCGACGAAGGCCAAGCCCGGGCAGGTCTACGACCTCCCGCAACGTGGTGCCGGTGGGTACTACGTCTTCGAACTGGCGGACGTGAAGCCCGCCGGGATCGCAGACTTCGAAAAGGTGAAGCAGGGAGCGGTGTTCCGGCTGCGTATGGAAAAGGAAAGGCAGGCCTGGAACGAAGTGGCCCAGCAGGCGCTCGCTGCCGTCAAGGCCGGCAAGAGCTTTGAGCAGTTCGCCGCGGAGAACCCCGGCGTCGAACTGCAGACGGATTCGTGCTCCGGAATCGTGGATTGTCGGCGCAGGAAGGGACCCGAGTTTGCCGGTGCGTTGGCCGCGCTTAAACCCGGCGAGAAGCACGGCGTCGTCGAGACCAACTGGGGTGCGTTCATCATCCGGTGCGACGAGCGGACGACCGTTCCGACGCTCGAACCGGCGGCATATCTCGACCGGCGCCGGGCCCAGGTAGGACAGGACATGATGGGCGAACTGCTCAAGCGTCCCGAGGTCAAAGACTACCGGGACGCGCTGGCATATTGACAACCCGCTGCGGCGGGATAGATTTAACCTGGAGTCGGGCGCTGGATGTCGGAGCCTGACGTGGTGCATGGCGCGCTGTGTGCCCTGCCGGACATATGGCCCCATCGTCTAGCGGTTGAGGACATCACTCTTTCAAGGTGAAGACATGGGTTCGACTCCCATTGGGGCCGGAATCAGCTCAACGGCGAATGCCGAACGCCGAACTCCGGAGTTCGGATCCGAATCCGACGGTTGTCGTTCGGCGGTCGGCGTTTCCGTGATGCGGGAGTAGCTCAGTTGGTAGAGCACTACCTTGCCAAGGTAGGGGTCGCGGGTTCAAATCCCGTCTCCCGCTTGTTCGAAGTGCGAAGGCCGAAGTCCGATCGCCGAAGGTCTGGATTTGTCCTTCGCACTTCGTCCTTCTTACTCTCCTCCCTGGCGGCTTAGCCAAGCAGTAAGGCGACGGTCTGCAAAACCGTTATACTCGGGTGCGAATCCCGAAGCCGCCTTTCCCGCTGTAGATTCAAGGTCGAAGATCCCAGATCAGCCGACGTGCTGAGCGGCCCGCTTCCGGCCGCCCGGCCTTCACCCCTCACCCCCGCAATCCGCAATGACTTTGACATCCCCGATCTTCAACCTACAATCTGCAAGCTTCAATTCGCTGCCGGGGTGGCGGAATTGGCAGACGCCAGGGACTTAAAATCCCTTGACCCGGATACGGGTCGTGCCGGTTCGACTCCGGCCCCCGGCATCGTCTCCAAGGTTCCGTGAAGTCCTGGTTCACGCCGTCGGCAGTCACCCACTGCTTCTGAGCCAGACTGGGGCCCAATTCCCCGCTTGACCTCTCCCGCTGCGCGCCTATGCTCATCGCAGGCTGCGCCCGCTTCCCGGGTGCGGCGTGCAGCAAAGGCAGACAGCGGGGCCGGTGAATGGCCGGCCTCGACACCAAGGAGGCAGCATGTTCGTACCAGATACGGTTGCGATAGGCTACAACTACACCGCAGTGTTGGGCGCGGTCAGGACAGCCATGGTCGCATCAGGCGTGCTGGCAAGCCTGGTCCAGATGCTCGTAACGCTGGTCGCAGCCGCGTTGATATCGGCCGCGGTCCAGGGATTCAAGGCCGAGTGGAGAGCCCTGCGCAAGAAGCCGTTTGCTGGCGCCCCGGCCCGCATCCTGGTCTACGTGGTGTCCGGCATGTTCCAATTGTACAACGGCTACGTCAACGGCATCCCGACCTGGGAGATCGCCATCCTCGCGCTCCTGACCGCCCTCGGCGCGACCGGAATCTACCACTTCGTGTTCAAGCGACAGCCTGCGCCGTGACCGCGAAAAACGCAGGTTGTCCCGGGAGGCCGGCAGGACAGAAGCCGACAGGCTGACCCGCGGCGGGCCACAAGCACCTGTACGGCCGCTGCAGGCAGTAGGGGCGGGCGCAAGCCCGCCTCTTCCTCTTGGCAGACGACCGGTAGCCAACAGACGCAACTTGACACTTGAGCGGGTGGGGCTATACTACGGAGAGCACTAAATGTTTGACAGCTTGAGGTCATGTTGCCGCATATCGGACGTGCTCTTCCGCAAAGTAACTCCTGACCACTTCTGGCTGGCGTTGCCGGCTGCGTAGGTAGGATCGGGCC
>VGIR01000049.1 GCA_016867815.1 candidate division WOR-3 bacterium
ACGCCAGCCAGAAGTGGTCAGGAGTTACTTTGCGGAAGAGCACGTCCGATATGCGGCAACATGACCTCAAGCTGTCAAACATTTAGTGCTCTCCGTAGTATGTCCGCCTCCGTCTGTTTGAGAAACCCGCTGCACGCGGCAGTTTGCTCTCCTCTATGGCCAGGGAGTGGGGGCAAGCACCTGGAGTTGGGTCAAGACGATTCCGGGGGAAACGCGACTCAGTACTGAGGTCAGCAGGATCGCAGAGCCGCGGCGACTGAGGGTGGGCTAGACTTCGGTACTGCCGGGCTGTTTCTCGAACAGGTCGAGAAACCGGTCTTCGTAAAGGTGGAAGAGCCCCCAGCGGTCGAGTTCCTGTTTGAGCAGTACGGCTTTCTCGCGGTCGCCCCCAGCTTCCTCGAACAGCTTCTCGACCCGCTCCATCAGGTGTTGAGGCTCGGGCCGGTCCTCCGGCTGCTCGCCCTCGGCCTGCTGGCCTTCCGGTCGGGCGCCGAGGTTCTCCTTCAACTGCTGGATGGCCTCATTGACTTTGGCCTCGAAGTCCTTGAACATCTTGTCGGCCTGGTGCACCGCGTCGTCAATCTCGTTCATGTCCACGCTGGTGTTGAGAATGCGCTGAAAGACCTGGATGAGGGCGCGTGACGCCTTCGGGTTCGGTGCCTCGATGGCATAGTGGGGCATGGTTGCGAGCAGGCAGGCCGCCGGCATGCCGCGTTGTCCGGCCAGCCCGAGCAGCAGCCCGTTCAAGCCGGAGATGTTGCCCTCTTTGAGCGGCTTGACCCCGAGCGCGGCTAGTCTCGCCTTCATGCCTTTGTCGGTGGCGGCACCAAAGATCTCGGGGCGCTGGCGGAAGCTCACCGGCATGGCGTACGCCGCGCCCGTGAACACCGTCTCGGTGCCGTGTGCGCGGACAAGGTCGAGGAGCTCGGCCGCCAATCTGAACCCGGACTCGCCCGCCAACTGGGTGTCGCCTTCAAAGATGAACAGCGGCGGCTCACTGGAGTAGTAGAGGTCCTGCTTCGGGGCATCAGGCATCCGGCCAAGTCCGTCCTCCACGGTCAGAGAATCCGGCTGGTGATAGGAGCTGACATCGATTTGAGCAAAGGGGACAGCATTCAGCTTCCTGCACAGGTAGTCGCAGGCCCCAAGTCCAACCTGGCCCATTCCGGGCCAACCAGCTATGAGTATGGGAGCCCGCGCTTCGTCTGAACCGCACAGCCTTACAGCCATCTCTACATGTTAGACGCGGATTCGGCCATCCCAGTTCCCGGCCGTAGCCGAGCCGGCGCCAGAATCCTGAGATAGGGCCACGAAAGCACGAAGTCGGATGAAACGGGCTGTCCGGTTCCCTCGCCAATCCGTTTCGTGTCTCTCGTGTCTTCGTGGCGGACCAGCTTCTGCTCCGTGGTGTCAGTTCCGCCGTCGCATGAGCGGGGCGAGGAAGTCGCGGGCCGCCTGTTTGACTTCGGTCACGCGTAGCAGCAGGGCAAGGCCGTAGTAGGTGAGCACGCCGATTCCCCCGGAAGCGAATACCTGCACCGCCTGGAAGAGAATCCGGCGTGCCGGCAGGAGGTGTCCAATCCCCCGGGCGCAGACGTAGGCGATCGCGCCGGCCAGGAGGGATGCGGCAAGTGTGCGCAGGGTGATGCCGACGAGGTAGCGACCTTCGAGTCCGCCGGTGCGCCGGCGCAGGATGAAGAAGAGGATACCGAAGTTGGCAAGCTGGGTCACGGATGCCGCCAGCGGGAAGGAAAGGAAGCCGATGACGCGCATCAGGATGAGGTTGATGATGATGTTGGCTCCGACCACGCCGATGGCGACCAGGGCCGGGGTGCGCGTATCACCGGATGAGTAGAACCCGGCCGCCGTGTTGCGCGTCGCCGCGGCAGCCCAGATGCCCGTGCAGTAGAGGGCCAGGGCCTGGGCAGTGAGCAGGGTATCGTGCGCTGTGAATCGGCCGTGCTGGTAGATGAGTTGCGTGACCGGGATCGCCAGCGCTATCAGTAGAATGGCGGCCGGCAGTGTGAGGACCGACACCAGCCCCATGGAGTGACGGAAACGGCCCTTGAGCTGCGACATGTCGGTCTGGGCCATCTGGTGAGAGAACTCGGCTATCGCGACCGAGCCGATGGCCGCGCCGAACAGGCCCGCGGGAAGATGCTGAATACGGTACGCGTAGTTTACCCAGGTTACCGAGCCCTGGGGCAGGAAGGTCAGCAGGAACGTGTTGACCAGGAAGTTAATCTGCCACGTCGCAAACCCGAGGATCATCGGCAGCCAACGGTGGAAGACTTGCCGCAGTTCCGGGGAACGGAGGTCAATGACCGGGGTCCAGCGGAACCCCTGCCGGCGCAGGCTCGGTACTTGAATCAGGAACTGGGCCACGGCGCCGATGGTTACGCCCCAGGCCATGCCGAGTATCGGGTCGATGCCACGACTCTTGAGGAAGCCGTAGGCGGCCAGCGGGACGAGCGCCGAGAAGACGTTGAACGCGGCCGGGGCGACCGCCGGGACAAAGAACGCGCCGCCGGCGTTCAGTATGCCCATGGCCCACGCCGCCACCGCCACGAACAAGAGGAAGGGGAACATGATGCGGGTGAGAATCAGGGTCAGCTGCAGCTTGGCCGGTTCGTCGGAGAAGCCGAGCGCGATGACCTTCACGATCGCCGGGGCGAAGATGATGCCGAGGACGGAAAGCGTCCCGGTGACCAGTACGATAGTGTTGAGCATGTTCGACGCAAAAGCCCACGTCCGGCGGCGGTCGTCGCCGTGCAGGCTCTTGACGAAAGCCGGGACAAACGCGGCCGAGAGAGCGCTCTCGGCAAACAGGTCGCGGAGCACATTGGGGATGCGGAATGCCACGTTGAAGGCATCGGTTGCGAACCCGGCGCCGAACAGGTATGCGAAGACTGACTCGCGGGCCACGCCGAGAATCCGCGAGAGCAGGGTCCCGACGCTGAACGCGCCGACCCGGCGGGTGAAGCGGGCCTGGGAGTGGCCGTCGCTCAACGGGGGTTCGCTCATCGCTGAGAATGATATGGCCAGCGCACGTCAAGTAAAGGGGAGCGGTCTGACGTGCTTAGGGACAAAGCAGCAAGGACAAAGCAAAGTGAGAACAAGTGGAAAGTACCAAGTCCGACTTCGCCATTGCCCCTTTCCACTTGCTTTGTCCTCAGTCCTTTGTCCTCGTGCCTGGGCCGTCCTGGTCGTGCTGTTGATTTTGCGCTCGTTGTTGGTAGATTGACGCATGGCGAAGAAAGAGAAGCCTCCGGTCATTGAGGCGCGCGGCCGGAGAGTCCGGCGGATACCGGTCAAGACACATGTCTTGATGGAGACGGACCCGATGGTGGATACGGTGAAACGGTACGCGTTGCCCGCGGCGCAACCGGGGGACATCATCACTATCGCCGAGAGTCCGATTGCGGTGATGCAGGGGAGGGCGATACCGGTTTCGCGCATCAAACCCGGCTTCTGGGCGAGCGTGCTCTGGCGGTTCGTGAAGAAGGTGCCATATGGCATCGGGCTGCGCTCGCCCTGGTCGATGCAGTGCGCCATTGATGAAGTCGGCGCGCCGAGGATCATCCGAGCGGCGTTTGCCGGCGCCTGGGGAAAGCTGCGGGGGAGAAGCGGTGATTTCTACCGGGTCGCGGGCAAGCAGGCGGCAATGATTGACGCGGCCCACACGTCCGGGGTCAAGGAGTTCTACGAGTGCGTGATCAAGGGGCCGAAGGACCCGGATGGTACGGCGCAAATGCTGGCGAAGGAACTGGGTTTTCCCCTGGCCATAGTGGACGCCAACGATATCTTCGGCTGTGCGGTTGTCGGGGTTTCTGATGGCCTCGACGTCAAACTGGTGCAGGAAGCGATGCGCGACAACCCGGCCGGCCAGGGAGACGAGTTGACGCCTATCATCATTCTCAGGTCTGAGACCTGAGCCCCGCTCCCGCCTAGGGCAGCTTCCGGCTCGGTCCATTGCGCCCGAAGCCGTAGTGGGCCTTCTGGTGCGCGAGTTCCTGGCGTCCTTTCATCCTCAGACAGCAGAGAGCAGAGAAGCCGGCGTCGGGCGGCCTTAGGCTGCAGGCGGTCAGGGGTTGCGTTCGAGGCTCGCGTGCCAGCGGAAGGAGTTGAGCACGAGCGGGTCGAAGTGGTGGCCGAGGAAGCTGAGGACGAGATCAAGCGGAGAGGGGAGAGAGGAGGGAGGAGAGAGGAGTCGAGGATCGAAGGAGGCGATTTCGGAGACGGGGGTGTAGAGAAGAAAGGCAAGGGTGTCGAGGCCGGCGGCATCAAGTCGCGTGCCGGATGGATTCTCGCCGGCACAGCGTTGACAGATGACGCCGCCACGTCCGGTGTCGAAATAGCTCGGGTGCGGACCTTCAAGCGGGCGGCGGCAGATGAGGCAGCGGCGGAGTTCGGGCCGGAACCCGAGGAAGCTCGCGGCCTTGAGGAGGAAGGAGCAGACGAGAGCCGGGTAGGGGTCGGGGGATTGCAGATTGCAGATTGCAGATTGCAGATTGAGGGAACCGGAGGACGGCAAACTGCAGACTGGGTACTGCAGACTCTCCAGAGTGGAGAGGTAGCTGAGGAGCAGCCGGTAGAGCCGGGGGTTGGGGTCGTGCGACTGGATGACGCGCAGGGCGAATTCAGCTATCTGTTCGGCCGCGAGGAAACGTGAAAGCGAGTCGGGAGTGGGGAGTCGAGAGAAGTTGAAGGAGTGAACGAGTTCCGCGTCGGAGAGTGTGAGGAGCGTGCGGGTGTCGTGCGAGTAGTAGATGATGCGCGACTGGGCGAAGACATCCAGCGCCGCGCCGAACTTGCTCTGGAGCCGGCGCGCGCCCTTGGCGAGGCAGTCTACCCGCCCGTGGTCAAGTGTGAAGAAGGTGACCAGCTTCGATGATTCGTGGTAGTCGCGGACGCGGAGGCAGATGGCCTCACTACGGATGATTCGTCGCATACTGCCGAGGATCGCAATGACCAATGACGAATTCCCAATTCCTAACGAATGACCAAACAAGGAAGTGACGGGCTGCTCGGTCTTTGTCCACCTTGGAGCATTCGTCGGGCATTGGGAATTGGCAATTGGGCATTTTCTTCCCGCTCATCCCTCGCTGCGGATTTCGCCGACCAGTTCCTCGAGCAGGTCTTCGAGCGAGACTATGCCGGTGATCTTGCCGGCTTCGTCGACGACCGCGGCCAGGTGCTCGCCGTGGCGCTGCATCTGCCGAAGCACATCCAGCGCCCGTGCGTCACGGCTCACCCGGCTGATGCGGCGGATGCGGCGCGTTGGCGCCGAGAGCAGGTCCTTCACCACGAGTACGCCGGTGAGGTTGTCCGGCGTCCCGGAGTAGACCGGCAGGCGCGAGTAGCCATACTGGCGGGTCAGGGTCGTCACCTCGTTGATGCCGGCGTCGGAAGGCACGGACTGGACCGTCGCAAGCGGGATCTGGACTTCGCCGACCTTCATTTGCGTGAAGCCGAACAGGCGAGTCGCCAGCCGCGCGTTGCGCTGGGTCGCTTCGCCGCGGCGTCTGAAGGCCGCGATGTAGTCCTCACGGGTCAGAGTCAGGCGCTGGTGTGGCCTTTTCGGCGCGAAGACCCGGCCGAGGTACCAGAAGAGCATCACGAGGGGGTAGAACGCATACCTGAGGATCTCGATTGGCAGCGCGGCCCGGCACAACAAGGGATTCGGGAAGGCCCGGGCCACCGACTTCGGCAGGTATTCGCCGAAGATGAAGGTCACGATGACTGCTGTCACGACCGCGACCGGGGTCATTGCCGGGCCGACGGTCAGCACGAAGAAGCGCGAGATGAGGATACTGAAGAAGTTGTTGACCAGGTTGTTGCCGATGAGGATGGTGATTACGGTCCTGTCCTGGTGCCCGAGAACTGCCAGGGCGGTGCGGGCGCCGGCCATTCCGCGCCCGGCCCAGTTCGACAGACGGATCCAGTTCGCGCGGTAGAGAGCCGTCTCGGTGCCGGAGAAGAAGGCGCTGGCGGCGAGCAGCAGGACGATGCCGATAAGCTCCACCGGCTACTTCCCCTTCCGGCAGACGATGACCTTCTCGAGCTTGGTGCCGTCGGTCTCGCGAACGGTGATCTCAAGGCGGCCGTGACGCAAAGTGTCGCCTGCCCTGGGCAGGCGCCCGAGTTTCTCGTGGATGAAGGAGGATAGCCGTCTGTGCCCCACGCCGCGGAATGCGTTGCCGAGTAGCTGGTTCAGGGTAGCGACGTCAATCTCGCCGTCGACCAGGTAGCAGTCGTTCTCCACTTTGGTGTAGGGGAGTTCCTCGGCTATGTCGAACTCGTCCACGATTTCGCCAAACACGGCCTCCAGCAGGTCTTCGAGCGTTACCAGGCCCGCAGTCTGGCCGAACTCGTCGACTATGGTCACGATGTGAGATCCTTTTCGACGGGTCTCGTCGAGCAGCTCCGGCAGCGGTTTGACCTCAGGCGCGAAGTGGGCCGGGCGCCGGATGGTGGTCACTGATGCTGTCTCGTCCGGCGCGGTGAGCAGCTCTTTTACGTGGAGCGTGCCGGTAACCCGGTCTATGGTGTCTCGGTAGACAGGCAGACGTGAGAATCCGCTCCGCCGGGCGACGGCGAGCGCCTCGGCGACAGTCGTCTGCTCGGGTACCGCCACAATGTCAATGCGCGGTGTCATGACCTCGGACACGGCCCGACGGTCGAGCCCGATGAGGTTCAAGAGTATCTCATCCTCGCTGCCTTGGAGCACGTTCCGGCGCCGGCCCAGCTCGACCATGGTGTGCATTTCCTCATCGGTCAGCTTGTCCGACTCTCCCTTGGCCGGGGCGAGGCGTGACGCGAGAGAGGTGAGCGTGCGGGCGAGCGGACGCAACAGCCACTGCAGCGGTGCCAGCAGAGGGACGGCCAGGACCGCGATGCGGGCCGGACTGCGTGACGCCACTATCTTCGGGGTCACCTCGCCAAACACAAGCACGAGGATGGTGACCGCGACTCCGCCCAGGCCGATCACCAGGGCGTCGCCGGCGCCTGTCGTCCGACCGATACTGATAAGGACAATAGTCGCCAGACCGGAGATGGCCGTATTGACCACCATGTTGCCGAGGAGGAGCGTGCCGAGGAGGCGGTCCGGGTCGGAAAGGAGGTGTTCGATCCGGCGGCTCGATTTGGGGTGCAGCTGCCTGAGCGCCTCACGTTGACCGTGGGAGAGCGAGAAGAGCGCGGTTTCGGAGCCGGAGAAGAACGCCGAGAAGATGAGCAGGACCGCGATGGCAAGCAGGTACCAGAGCATGTTCTAGGAGAAGGCAGAAGGCAGAAGCCGGAAGCCAGAAGTGAGAACTCCGAGCGCGAACCAGGGCGGAGGCTTAGCGGTCGCCGCGCTCACAGCTTCTCCAGATAGTGCCGGTAGAGTGGTTCCATATCGCGGTGGGTGAGGCCGAGCAGATGGAGAAGCCCGTGCAGCGTGAGTCGGCGGATCTCGGACGCGTATGATACGCCGTACTCGTGGGCCTGGGCGCGGGCACGGTCGCGGGAGACGTAGACTTCGCCGAGCACGTGTGGTTCACCGGGGACCTGCGGTTCATCGCAGTTGAACGAGATGACGTTGGTCGGCCGGTCGCGCTTCAGGAACTGACGATTGAGAGTGTGAATTCTCCGATCCGTGACAAAGATGACGTTGACGGCGGCAGCGTTCGGCTTGAAGTCCTTCGCGAGAAGTCGGCAGAGGAGTCGGACATCGGCACGCAGGCGTTCATCCTGCGTGCCGTAGATGTCAGGCTTCAAGGCAGTGAAGCCCAGCTAGGAGTTAGCAGGTAGCAGCTAGCAGTTAGGAGACCTCTGGTCATTGCGCTTCTGCCCAAACCGCCGGCTCCTAACCGCCAACTCCCGGCTGCCCGTTGGGCAGCCGGTTCTCGTAGGCGCGAATGATGCGCGAGACGAGCGGCGGCCGGACCACGTCCGCGTCGGTGAGATGAACGATGCTGATGCCGGCAACGCCGTTCAGCCTCTCCACCGCTTCGATCAGCCCGGAAGTCTGGGCGGCGGCCAGGTCTATCTGAGTTATGTCCCCGGTGACGATCGCCCGGGAGTTCCAGCCCAGCCGGGTCAGGAACATGCGCATCTGGGTCGAGGTCGTGTTCTGGGCCTCGTCGAGGATGATGTAGGCGTCGGAGAGGGTGCGGCCGCGCATGAAGGCCAGCGGCGCGACCTCGATGACCTCCTGCTCGATGAAACGCTGAACTCTCTCCATCGGCATCATATCGAACAGGGCATCGTAGAGTGGACGCAGATAGGGGTCCACCTTCTCTTTGAATGTCCCGGGGAGATAACCAAGCGACTCGCCGGCTTCGACCGCGGGCCGAGTAAGGACGATGCGACTCGAGTGACCGGAGACGAGAGACTCCAGGGCAGCGGCAACCGCCAGGTAGGTCTTTCCGGTGCCCGCCGGTCCGACCGCGAGGATGATATCACTGCGCTGCATGGCCTGCAGGTAGACGCGCTGGTTGCGGGTCTTGGCGAATATCGCCTTCCTCGGGGTCTTGATGGCGAGCACTTCCGGTTCGCCCTGTCCGGCTCCGGGTTCTCGGGACCGGCGCAGGCGGTCTACCTCGGCGTTTATCAACTCCGGGCTCAGCGGCTCTCCGCGGCGCACGCGGGCGAGCAGCCGGTCCAGGAGCCCCATAAGCTCGGATTCCTCAGCCCTGGGACCGTTCAGCATGATGCGGCCGTCGCGGACGACTATCGCCGTCTTGTAGTGCTTGGCGAGGGTTGTTAGATTCACATCAGCCGGGCCCAGCAGGGCGAGTGGGTCTACGTCCTCGACCGAAACGGAATGGCTGCAGCTTGCATCCGGCTTCATTTCTCTCCGTGGGGAATCGTGATGGTGTTGTCCAACGGCTGGGCTATTGTAGGCGGTCAGTTGACTCGAGTCAAGCGGGCTCGGCAGGCTAGGCGAAGGCGGATTCGAAGCGGACCGAAGGTGGTCCGACCCCGAGTAGCGCGCGGCTGGCATCGTCACGGGGGATGACAACGGGGAGGTCGACGTTGCGGAACTGGAGCATACCCCGGCTTGCCCCAGCCAGGGGGTCATCCTCGGGCAGACCGAGTAGCAGGGCGTGGTAGCCGAGCCTGGCGCAACGGCCGCAGACCGACCGGAGCAGCCCGGCGAATTCACCCTCGCTGTCCGGCTCTGCCGCCGCGTACGCGGCGTAGACGACCCGCAATTCCTCCCCGGGGGCCGGGAGCCTGACGAGGTGGGTCAGTCCGCTTGTCAGGTTGAGAACGCCTCGGAGCACGCGCTCGGCCCGGCCGTAGCCGACGACCAGTATGCGGCGGAGTGCGCGCTGGTCCCAGGTACCGAGCATCGCCACGATGCGGCTGCGATTCCGGACAACGGCAATGTTCTCCACTCCGAGGCGGGACAGCGCGGTTTCATCGACTGCGGGTGCCAGCAGGTGGCGGCTGTAGCAGCGCGCCGCCAGCAGCGCCATCTCCGGGATGTCGGCTGGAGTTGCCGGCCCTGCCTGCAAGTCCGGTGCCGTACGGTAGCGCGGGCCCAGAAGCAGCGAGGTTACGACCAGCTGGCGGCCCAGCACAACGTCCTGCCTGCCGGTCGCGAGATGGGTGGACATCCTGGGGTTGCGGGCGTTGACGAGCCCGATAGCGAAGCCGACGTCGGTCTGACGGCTGCGTCGCTCCGCCTCGGCGGAAAGAAGCCGGAAGAGGCCGAGACGGCGGAAGCTCGGATCGACGCCGGCCAGCGCGACGTACATCAACGGGACCGGGTCGCCGCGGAGCCGATAGGCGAGGCGACGGGATTCCAGGAATCCGGCGACTCGACCATCGACCTCGGCAACGACGATGTCGAATCCCTGCCCGGCCGCCCGGCAGAACGCGGTGAAGTCGGGTGAGCGTTCGATGCCGATACGGACCCGAGCCGGCAGCGACATCCTTCTGGCGATATCGATGAGCGCCTGATTGTCCGCCGGCAACCAGGGACGGATGACAATCGCGCCGCGCCTGTTCATTCGTGCTTTGCCGCCCATCCCAGAACCCGGCGCAGCAGCATCGCCAGGTTGACGCGACCGATAAGCAGCAGGTCGTCCCCGCGGGTGTAGTCCAGCGTGCGGCGGCAGAGTTCGTTGCAGCGCGGGTCACGATGCTTGGCGACTTCCTCCCAGGACTTGCGCAGCAACTCGGCCGGGCCGTCGTAGCAGCGACTGACCGCGAATGTCTCGTCATTGAACCGGCTGTCCGGTCCGGCGCCGAATTCCTCTCCGTGTCCGGAAACCAGGAGGCGGGCGATCTCCCTGACCCGGGGCGCGGGAGGACGGCGGTGACGGTAGTGCGGGAAAACGTCCACGAAGGTGTCGGTGACGAAGCCGATGAGGTTCGGGATCATCGCCGTCTGGGCAATCCAATACTCCCGGAATCCGCGCAGCCCCAGAACGTAGGTCAGCGGATAGGAGTAAAGCGGTACGATGGTTCGGTCTCCGGACCGGCTGTTGGCAACGACCAGACCCAGTTGGAAGACATGGTGGACGCGGCCGCCGAGGGCCAGCGAGTAGAAGACTATGGTACTGAACGCAATCGGCGTGCGGTCCCGAGCATAGAGACAGGTGATGATCCGGTTGCGCCAGGCAGCGCGTCCGGGCAGGAAGATGCCGTACGACGGCAAAGCTCCCAGCCGGGCCAGGGTGATTCCCTCTAGCTCCGCGCGCAGCCGGCCCAGTCCCGGCTCAGTCATCCAGCGACCGGGAAAGCGATAGCTGCGGAGCAAGAGACCCGAAGGCAGACTCAGGCGCAACTCACGGGAGCTGAAGTGAAGCAGCGGACATCCTCTCGGCAGACCTTGTAGCCTGCGTCATGGCCGGGCCGGTCGGGCCCGGCCCGGTTGTTGGAGAAGCATAGGACGGGCCGTGCACAAGGTCAAGCCGGTGAGGCTTGACCAGCAGCCGCGTTTGGGGTTAACTTGCGGACATATGCCGCCCAGCACGAACGCCTCGAAGTCGGTACAACGCTGCCCGTGGCCGGCTGACAACGAACAGATGATCCGTTATCACGATGCCGAATGGGGAGTGCCGTTGCACGACGACCGCAAGCTCTTCGAGTTCCTCGTGCTCGACGCGTTTCAGGCCGGACTGAGCTGGGCGATCGTCCTCAAGAAACGAGAGGGATTCAGGAAGGCGTTCAGCAGCTTCGATCCGGAAAAGGTGGCCAGGTACGACGACAGAAAAGTGAGTGTCCTGCTCACAGATGCGGGGATCATCCGCAACCGGATGAAGATTGAGGCCACGATTGCCAACGCCCGGGCTTTCCTCGCGGTGCAGAAGGAACTCGGCAGCTTCGACAAGTACATCTGGCAGTTCACCGGCGGCAGGGCGAAGACCAACCGCTGGCGGACGATCAAGCAGATCCCCTGCCGCAGCCCTGAGTCTGATGCCATGAGCGTGGACTTGAAGCAGCGCGGTTTCCGCTTCGTCGGCTCGACCATCTGCTATGCCTTCATGCAGGCGGCGGGGATGGTGAACGATCATCTGGTGGGGTGCTTCAGGCACAAAGAGGTCGAGGGAGCAGGGAGTAAGGGAGGAGAGAGGAGATGAAGAATGGATGAAAAGCCGCACCGACGACTGACAGTTTGGAACAAGGCGATGGACTTCGTGGTCCAAGTCCACAGCGCCACGGGGCGGTTTCCCGCGTCCGAGAGGTTCGGGTTCGTCTCGCAGATGCGCCGCGCTGCTCTTTCCATTCCAAGCAACATAGCGGAGGGGGCGGCGAGGAAGGGACCCCGCGAGTATGTCCGCTTTCTGTATACTGCGCGGGGATCACTAAGTGAGCTAGACACACAGATCGAGGCGGCGGCCCGACTTCGCTATCTGTCACCCAGAGCGGCAAGCGACCTGCAGAGGAAGCTCGACGAACTCAGCAGAATGCTGAATGGTTTGATCGGCGCACTTTCCCGAAATGCCTGAACTCCTCCCTCCTCCCTCCTCCCTAACTCTCTTTCCCAGTCGCTCCCTGTCCTACAATGCCGGCGTGCTGGTTGGCGGCAAGGAGGCCCTGCTCATAGACCCCGGTCTATTCGCTGACGATATCGACCGGGTGAGGGCTCACATCTACAATCGCGATGCCGAGCCGCACTGCCTGGTAGTAACGCACAGCCACTGGGACCACGTGCTGGGGCCCGAGTACTTCCCGGGCGTGCCGGTGATCCAGCAGCAAGAGAGCCTCGCGGTGCTCGCCGAGTCCGGAACAATGATTGAACATCAGGTCACGGAGTGGGAACGGCAGTCGGGCATCCAGCGCGACATGCCGTTCCTTCTGCACGAACCGGACCGGACTTTCACCGATCGGCTTGAGCTTCAGTTGGGTGGCAAGATCGTCGAATTGCTCCATGCGCCGGGCCACGCTTCCGAGCAATTGGTCGTCCACGACCGCGCCGAGCAGTTGCTCTGGGCGGCAGACATGCTGAGCGACATCGAGATTCCGTTCGTCATGCACAACCTGAACGCATACCGCCAGACGCTCGATCGCCTCGCGCAACTCGAAGTCACGACACTCGTGCCGGGTCACGGCGCACCGGCCCAAGGCCAGTCCGAAGTCAGGGCGCGGTTCGACACGGACCGGACCTATCTGGCCGAACTGCAGAAGTTGGTCGAAGCGGCGCTCTCTTCCGGGCGAAGCGCGGCCGAGACTGTCACTGCCTGCGCCAGCATGAGCTACGCCATCCGCGACCAGAACGAAGAGGCGCACCGGCTCAACGTCGAGACGGCTTTCCTTGAACTTGGAGGCACTCCCGACCGCCGTCATCCAGGCTGGAACCGGTTCCAGTAGAAAGACGGAGCAGACATGGCTGCCACGAAAGCACGAAAGACACGAAACGAATGCGTCCGGAGCGAGTCGTCTTCGTTTCATCCGGCTTCGCGTTTTCGTGGCTCTCAATCCCTGGATTCGGGCAGACCGCGATGAGATTCCTCGGCACGCTGATCAACGTCGGGGCGGTGGTCGTCGGCAGCCTCATCGGTCTGTTCTTCCACTCCCGACTGCCGAAGCGGCTCACGACGGTCGCATTCCAGGGCATCGGCCTGTTCACGCTTTTCATCGGGTTCACCATGGCGGCGAAGACGAAGAGCCTGCTCGTGCTCGTCTTCTCAATCGTACTGGGCGCAATCAGCGGCGAGTTGCTCGACATAGACCGGCTGCTCAACCGCTTCGGCGAATGGCTGAGGAACAGATTGGAGCGGAAGAGGGAGTGGAGAGTAGAGAGCAGGGAGTCGATTCCCGAGCCCTCGCCAGCTACTCCCGACTCCCCACTCCCGACTCCCGGACACAGCCGGTTTGCCGAGGGGCTGGTGACCGCCTTCCTGCTCTTCTGCATGGGCTCGATGACCGTGCTCGGCGCCATCGAGGAAGGCCTGGGAGGCAGGCCGAACCTGCTCGCGGCCAAGTCGGTGCTCGACGGGTTTGCGTCGCTGGCGCTGGCCGCGTCGCTTGGCATCGGCGTGCTCTTCTCGGTCATCCCGCTCCTCATCTATCAGGGCGGGCTGACCCTGCTTGCCGGTTCACTGCCCGCCGTGATCTCGGACATCGTAGTCAATGAGGTGTCGGCGGCGGGCGGCTTGATACTGATTGGACTCGGCATTACCATACTGGAGATCAAACAGCTCAAGGTTCTGAACATGCTGCCCGCGCTCGTGTTCGCGGGCGTGCTGGCTGCGGTGTTTCTCAGGAGTTGATGAAGCTCACGCAGGTATTGGGACAGCAGCCTCACCCCCACCCTTCCCTCCCCCTCAAGGGGGAGGGAATAGAAGGGAGGGGGTGCTGGAGCGGCGTTTCTCAGATAGGGGAGTGGAGAGTAGAGAGTCGGGAGTAGAAAGGAGTCGGAAGTGAAGAGAGTGATACTTGTGGCGGCATTCATACTGGTGATGGTTGCGGCAGCGGCGCCGGTGAGGTTCGCGGTTATCGGCGACCGGACCGGTGACCATCAGGATAGCATCCACGAAAAGATAGTCGCCGAAGTTGCGGCTGCGAAGCCCGAGTTCGTTATCACGGTTGGCGACCACATCGAGGGCTACCAGCAGACCGATACGATGAAACTGGTTGAGGAGTGGGCCGAATACAAGGCGATCGTGGCGCCGCTGGCGATGGCGTTCTACTACACGCCGGGCAATCACGATATCACCTACGACAACGCGCTCGGCATATTCGAACGGAACGCCAACAAGGCGTACTACTCGTTCGACCATAAGGGCATGCGCTTCATCGTGCTGGACGTCAGCCGCTGGGAGTCGAGCGACGAGCTCCCGGCCGAGCAACTCGACTGGCTGGCTGCGGATCTGGCAAAGGCCGCCAAAGCCCGCTACACGTTCGTCTTCTTCCACAAGCCGTTCTGGACCAAGAGCATCGTTGAAGGCAAGCGCGACACGCTGCACAGCCTTTTCCAGGCCTACGGCGTGGATGCGGTCTTCAACGGGCACAACCACTACTACTTCGGCGCCACGTTTGACGGCATCAAGTACACAGCCGTCGGCAGCGCCGGGGGCGGAACCGAGCCGGGTCCGACCGGCATCCTCTATCATTGGACTATGGTGACCGTGGACGACAAGAAGGGCATAGCCATCGAGCCCGTGCTGCTCGGGGGAGAAAAGCGGGCGTGGGACGATGTGACCTACGGGGACATACAGTCGGTCGACCGGAACGCGCTGGCCGGCATCAGGTTCAGCCGACCGGTACTGGTCGGCGACGACCTCCGGGCGGCTGATACGGTGACGCTCGTCATCAAGAACCAGCCGTTGCAGACCCGGCTGGACGATACGCTCCGCTGGGACTTGCCGCCCGCCTGGAGCGTATCGCCAAAGACGCTCGCGGCGAGCGTCGCTCCCGGCACCGAAGCCGAGTACAGATTCGCAGTTGCCGGCAAGGGCCGTCCGTTTCCCGCTCCGAAGCTCACTCTCAGATTCCCCTACGCCCAGGGCAAGCAGAGCCTGGTCAGCGCCTCGCTCGATGTGGCCCGGAGCGCTCAGTGCAGCTTCGTCAGGAAGCCGCCGGTGATTGACGGCAAGGTGGTAGAGAAGCTGTGGCAGACACCGGTCACGCGTCTCTTCACCAATGACAGCGAGGCGATGAGGACCGACTCGGTCCGGTTCTACTACGCGGCCGACTCCGCGAACCTGTACCTGGCTGCTCTCTGTTTCGACCCTAACCCGGACAGCGTCAAGGTCAAGGCGACCGAGCGCGACAAGGGCGTGCATCTCGACGACTGCGTCGGCTGGTTCCCCCTGCCCGACACGTCAAAGGGCGACATCTACCAGCTCTACTTCAATCCCAACGCTGTCGTGCTCGACCAGAAGATAGTGGTCAGCCCGGAGGGCAAGATGGACGCGGACATGGCCTGGAGCGCGGACGTCGACGTGAAGACAGCGAAGGGCAAGAACTACTGGTCAGTTGAAGCCAGAATCCCGCTGGCGCAATTCGGAACGGCCGCGAAGCCCGGTGACGTCTGGGGTCTCAACTTCCGTCGCAAACAGCCCGGCCGCAAGGCCAATGCCGACTGGCAGCCCATCTCCTACGACCCGCACGGTCTGGGGCTGATGTTTATCAAGTAGGCAGTAGACAGTAGACAGCAGATAGGGGAGAGGCGCATGAAGAGTCGTGAAGGGGGTCAGGCGGCAGAGGGGTCCAGTGGGCGGAAGCTGCAGAGGTTTGAGGATCTCTTGGTCTGGAAGAGGGCGCACGAACTCACGCTCTCGGTGTATCGGATGACTGCGCGCTTTCCCCGTGATGAGCAGTTCGGACTCGTGTCGCAGATGCGGCGGGCGGCAGTATCGGTGCCAGCGAACATCGCCGAGGGCTTCAAGAAGCGGAGTCATCCGGACAAGGTGAAGTTCTACAACATCTCACAGGGGTCCTTGGAGGAACTGCGCTATTACCTGATTCTCTGTCGCGACCTTGGCTGTGCGGGCGAGGTGGATTCGGCGCAGGCCAACCTCGATGAAGTGGGCAGAATGCTGCACGGACTGATTGTCTCCATCGGCCGTCGCCCGTGACCTAGTCCGCTGCCTGCCGTTTACTGTCTGCTGCCTGCTGTCTTCTGTCTGCTCCTCTGCCTCCCGCGCCCCTGCCGCTTTCAAAGCGCCGAGCGTAGTTGTATCGTGAGGTTCCCTCATCGTTTCGACTGCCAGCCTTTGCGCGGCCGCCACTCGCGACGGCGTGCAGCGCCGGACAGCACCGGCTCAAGGAACGCCCGAATTCCCGAGACCGCCTCCTTGAGCGTCACTGCTGACTCAGCCGGAACGCTCCTTTTCAGAAACGCCGGCCAGAAACGCTGAGCGGCCTCGGCGTAGGCCTCGGAAAGCCCGACCGGGCTTTCCTTCGGCGTCTCGGCCCTGCGCTGCCCAAACGTGGCGTCTATGGCCGACCGCAGCACGTCTCCCTCAAACTCGAACTCCCGCGCCAACGCCCAGATATCGTAGTAGTCCCGCACGCGGCTGTTCGCCATTCCCAGTTCGGCCATCGCCGAGAACTTCTCGGCCACAACCGTGTAGCGCGAGTACGCTCGAAGCCGTGGTGCCGGCATATCAAGCAGCGTCGGATACTCTATCTCCTCGGCCGGCGGCACGACCGCATCTCCGGTTCCGACGTCGACCTGAAGCGCAATCCGCGTCCGCTTGAGCCTCGCCAGCAGCGTGACGCGGATGCCCTGATATGGGCGCTGCTCCTGAATCTGCCGGGCGCGCACCGAATCGGCATTAAACACCAGCCCATCCGGCTCGACCTCCTGCTCACACACACTCCGGAAAACCGCCGCAAGCGCATTCACGTCCGGCGGAACGAGACCCAGCAGGTCTACGTCCCTAGTCGTGCGGAACGGCTCCTTTGCCCAGACCGCGAACAGCGACGCTCCCTTGAGCACGAACCGGTCGCGCCACTCCGACTTGGACAGCCGATACAAAAGACGCTCGCGACCGTAGCGGGCCAGAATCTCCTGGAACTCGTCGGTCTCGGGTGTCGCCAGCGCCAGCAACCGGGCACGGACCGAAGCCGCCACGTCCGTAACCGGCCGGCTCAGGAGACCTCCATCTCAAGGTAAGGTCGCATCACCCGCGCCACGCGGCAGACCTCGGCAAAGCGCCAGAGTTCGTCCATGGTGAATCGCCGCTCCCGCCAGCCCTCGCGCAGCGCTTCCATCGCCACGTCCAGCCCCACCTTGTTTCGGAGCTTGAAGCAGTCGGCAATGGTCTTGGCGACCGAGTAGACCCGGACAGTCACGCCCTCAATCCGATGCCGTTCGATGCCAGACGAGAAACATGCGCCCGAGAGCCGGAACAGCCTCATCGGCACGACGCGCCGACGCGGTGGCCCGCCGCGCCGACGGTCAATCGCCAGCCACACCTCGTGCGGCAGTTGTGTGGTCAGGCCGTGGAACTGGAGCGCCGACAGCAGGCAGACTACACCGCCACGAACACTCCGCGCTGCCAGCGCCAGACTGTGATGCTCGGTGATATCCGCGTCGGTCCAGCGATAGAGCCCGCGCGCGACACGCTCCACATGTCCGGTTCGAACCAGCCCGGCAAGCTTGCCTCGACCGATGCCCGCAGCCTTCGCCTGCGCGGCAGACATGGCCCAGCCCCTGCGCCGAAATAGCGACCGTGCGTCAGACTCCGTCATATAAGATCAATAATAACAAGACTTACGATATGCGCAAGTGCATAATGTTGTCCATGTTCACACAAATGCATACACTTGTGCACCACTACCATGTAGACGTGTAGCCTAATCGCCATATATTACGTGTGTTAAGGCCGCTATCAGCGACCAGAACTTCAGCAGCAGCGTTCAGTTACATGCCCCAACCGGGAACTGCCCATGCGCCTGTCTGCGTGCGAAGCACAGGCAGGCCTTTGGTTCAGCACTCATCGCCCCGCGCTCAGAGCCCTCTGCCCAAACCACCCGTCAACACCTTGGCCGCCGGATGCCCCGCTTTGACATCTTTCCGGAATGTGGGAATTGACCCGCATTCATTCCATCTTCTACGACCCGCACGGCCTGGGGCTGATGTTCATCAAGTAGAAGACCGCTTGGCAAGCGACGCGGGGGCGCTCCCGCGCCCCTGCCGCTCATTCGCGCGGACGCAGTCTGACTCTATACCGCAACCCTCTGGGATGTCAGTTCATGGCAGTTCGCCGCCGCCGCCAACCCCCCGTTGACTACACAAGTCCTTCGCTGCACACGACGCGAGGGATGGTCTGTATCGGCATCTTGGGAACTTCGCTGCGGTCGCGCCTGCCAAGCCCGTGCTGCTCGTACAACTCTCGGAGCGAATGTTCCAAGTGCGCCCCTGCCACACCATTCCGCCGCAGCTTGTTCAGTTCCCTCCTCAAAGCCGAGGTGAGCGAACCGGCACAGAATGCCTGTTCCAACAGGTTCAGACGTGCCTTGGCATCCTCATCTTCCGTTGCGTTGAACATCACTCGTATCTCGCGCTGCACGTACTTCTGCGCGTGGCTCAGTGATACTGAATAGCGCTTCTCGGCTTCGCGCTGTTTGACTTCCTCGGCGAACAGCCGAGCGACGTGCATCACCTGTGCGTTGAGCCCTTCCGGTCTTGGGGCAGGATTCGTCGTCCGCTCACACCGGATCGCCGACAGGACACGGGGCAGGTCGCGCGAGATGACACCTCCTTCGGTGTCCATCAGGTACAACTGCCGGAACTCTCCCGCTTCGCACATCACGTATGTCCCTTTGGTGATCGCCGCGAGCGATGACCTTATGCCCCGGCGTAGCGCCGCGACGCGAGAAAACTCGGCCGGGTCCTCGCGCTGCATGCGACGCAGCATCTCTTCGGCCTCGTTCAAATCCATTGGCTCCTCGCCCGCAGGATCGAACATCGAAAGCTGGTCAGCGCTAGCCTGATAGATGGCGTACATGGCCTGTACATTCAGATGCTCGGTCTGGTCCAGTATCGCCGAGTCCTCGCCGATCGTGTCGTGTATCTCCTGTATCCGGCTGTGGAGGATGCTCTTCAGGCCGAGCTGTCGATCGAGCCCGGTCTCGGGCAGGAAGTTGTAGGCGTGCACCACATCGTGCTCGGAGCCGATGCGGTCAATGCGCCCAAACCGCTGTATGAGGCGTACCGGATTCCAGTGCAGGTCATAGTTGATGATGCAGTTGCAGTCCTGCAGGTTCAGGCCTTCTGCCAGCACGTCTGTGGCTACCAGCAGGGAAATCTGCGACTCGCCGCGCTGGAACTGGTACTCAGGGTTTGCCTTAGGTGCGAACCGCCCGACTACCTTCTCCTTGCTCTTGTCCCCGCTATAGATGACTTCGATGTCTTCCCGTTTGCCGCCCGGGTTCAAGTTGTCGAACAGGTACCGTGCCGTGTCGGCGTACTGCGTGAACAGCAGCACCTTGGTCCCGGCGAGGGGCTTCTTCGCCAGCCGCCGCTTCAGCGTCACCAGCTTCGCGTCCTTGTCCGGCGTCACCGGCTCGACCAGCTTCAGGATGCGTTTGAGCAGCCTAACGTCGTGCTCGATGTGCTGCTTCAACGTCTCGGCGTCGAAGTCTTTGAGCGCGTACTTACCCGAGACGTTCCTCAACGCTTCCAAGAGGTCTTGTTCCTCTTCAGCGCTCGGCTCATACAGTATGGCCTCCGCGCCTTCGCCCGCAGGCACGAATCCCGCGTCCAGGGCATCAAGGAACCGCTCCTGCATCCGAACCAACCGCTTCACCGTCTCTCTGAACGCGTAGACGCTCGACTCAAAGCGCTTGAAGAGCAGGATGCGCACCAAGCCCCGCAGGTTCGCCCCGGCATGCTGCAGGTCATCGTATGGCGCCTTCTTCCGCATCTCGGGCTTCACGTAGTGCCACAATCCGTAGCGGGCATAGGTCAGCTCATCCTTCACAATCTCGGTCTGGCAGCCGTGCTTGCCCTTGCCGAGGAAACCGCGAATCTGCTGATACAGACCCTGGTACGTATCGTCGATGCTGTACTCAACCGTTTCCAGTTCCCGCTTCGGGAAGAACTGGTGCCGCTCACCCACGAGAATGTAGGCACGTTTCGGCCCGTCGAGATATGGCCGGACCTCGTCGTCACTCATCTTCGCCAGCGGCTCCTGCGTGTCACCGGCGAATCCGTACCAGCGCAGCACGTGACGGCGCAGCCTGCGCACCTGCAGGTGGAACAGCAGCTCGGGCAGCTTGCGTTCGCCCTTGTCTATGAGCTTGAAGTACTGATTCAGGTTCGGCGGGTCAATCGGCAGGTCAGTCTTGTCATCCTGGTGGAACAGCTTGATCTGATAGTACACGTCCCAGGCGCTCTTGTTGCGCGGCGTGGCGGTCAGGAAACAGCAGTACCTGTCGCCCGTGCTCAGGAACTGCTGTACGACCGCATATCGCTGCGTATCCGAGTGCCGCAGATTATGACTCTCGTCTATCAACACGAAGTCCCGGTCCCGGTAGCGCTCGTCCTTCAGCAGTACCTCGGCAAGTCCGGAATCTCCCTCAAGCAACAGCCCCAATGACACTACAACCGCATTCAAGCTGTAGACGGCGTTGTACCGCTCCCACATATCAACCAGCGCGGCCGGGCAAATGATGATGGGCTTCACGTGGTCGGTGCGCTCGAAGTGACGGATGATGGCGGCCCCAACGTACGACTTGCCGAGCCCGACCACGTCCGCGACGAACGCGCCGCCGTATCTCCGCAGCATCTGCACCGCCTGCGTGACCGCAGCCTTCTGGAAGTTCGCGAGCTTGGACGTGATCTCGTCATCCCATAGCACTTCCTGGGCGTCCTCACCGGTCAGCCGGTCACGCACCAGCTCGTAGAGCGTCTTCAGGTAGATGTCGTAAGGACGCACCAGTCCGGCTGCCCAGGACTGGCGGATCTCCTGCATCAGCGTCTCGTCGAAGTCGTCCGCTTCCTTCCACAGCTCGTCGAACCAGCGGACCAGCTCGGCGTGGTTGGCGTTCCCCTGCACAAGCACGTTCAACTCGGTGTTGTTCGCGACGCCCGCAAGGGTCAGGTTCGACGAACCGACGACGGCAATACCCTTCTCCTGCCGCTCGACTTCCTTGCCCTTGGCATTGAAGACCTGGCCGTAGTCGAAGATGTACGCCTTGGCGTGAAGCCTGCCGCGGGTGTAGACCTTCACCTTGACCCGCTTCTGCTCAATCATGTCGGCCAGCGACTGTACCAACTCCTCGGCCTCGTCGGTCTGGTCCATCAGCTCCAGCGCCGTTCGCACCTCGGCGCCGGTGTCGACAGCGGCCTTCCGGGCTGCGCCGGCACTGCGATAGGCCTCGGCCTCGACCGCGTCGCGCACCAGTTCCAGCCTGCGCCTGCCTTCGGCCAGTTGCTCCAGCGTCTCGCGGTTCGTCGTATTGCCGATGAGCAGCCGCAACTCCTTCACACGGCCGAGCTTCTCCGCGATTCCCTCAAGGCCAGATACAAAGAAGTAGCCGACCGCAAACCGTGCCGCCTCGGTCGTATCGAGGATACGGTTTATCTGGTCAACCAGCTTGACCCGGCGATTATCGATTATGTCGTGTGCAGGCAACTTCGCTCCCGTGGCCCGACGTGGGCCTCAAAACAAATCCTTGACAGACGGCATGAGTGCCAATACAATCGAGGCGAATCTGAGACTGGGTCCATCCCAGGGGTAGGATTCACCCGGGGCGGCAACGCCCCTTTTCCTTTCATAACCTCACAACTCCATCCGGGTCGGCCGGCGCGGCGTGCCTGCAGAGGATCGGCTGCAGGGTGCTGAACCAGTTGCGCGCGCCCTTCTTGCGGACGTACGCGCCCGGGGCCTCGCGTTGATACAACAGGAACGCCGTCAGATCGGCCGCCTGTATGAAGTACGAATGGGCCGAGTCACGGTGGCCCGGGTCCTCAATCACGAAATGGAGCGGCATGTCACGTGCGCCCGTACGAATGTCAGCGCGGTGCGGTACGGGATTGTACCTTCGCATCTTGCGGAGGAGCCGCATCAACTTGATATCCTCGGTGTGGTCGCAGAAAATCAGGCCGCGGTCATCCACGTTGCGCGGTCCGGGGAAGTTGTGATGCGAGATCGTATTCTCGAAACGCTGTATCAGCGCCCGCCAGGCATTGGTGAAGACGTCGTAGTTATCTGGTTTGCCCTGCTTGTCCACAACGACGTTCATTGCCCTCAGGTCAGGCATCGCCGCCAACCGGCGCGCATGCAGACGTATCATGTTGAGCCGTTCGTTACGCTTGATGCGAACGAGTTCGCCCGGGTCGGTGATGAAAGCGGCGGCGTGGAATTCCTCGTGGAACTTCATCCCGAAGTCATCACGCAGCCTGCGTCGAAACGCGACTAGCTCGTCCAGACACGGTCGCCAGCGAAGCTCATGCAGCACAACGCCCGACAAAGCGTAGAACCGCGTCGGCGAGCCGTTTTGCAGCAATCCGCTGTCACCGCTCTCGTCAACGTACATCAAGTGCATCTGGTCGCCCTCCGTGCGTCAGTTACAAACCCCGACCGGGAACTGCCCATGCGCCTTCGGCTCAGCACTCTCTGCGTAGACAGCCCGTCAACCTTGGCCGCCGGACGCTCGTCTGACGAAGGTCTCAACCATCTCGTTCAGTTGGGCGGGCTCAAGTCGGAAGAAGTTGAAAAGTGAGAGCACCGGACTCACGAACTGCGACACCTTGTTCACCAGATCCACTTCAATGTCGCGCATACGCACCACGGCAGTCTGACTTGCCGGGTCGTCCGAAGCCACGCGGCGCGTGAAGAACGGGACGCGGTCGGTGGGCGCCCGCAGATCCCTACCTTTGATGCCACTGAAGCCTAGCGTTATTGAAACAGCGTCGTATGCTCCCAAACCAAGCCTCGAGTAAAGCCGATTCGCATACAGAAACATCTCGGTGACCCCGTGCACCAACCGGTGATAGTAGAGCGTGTTGGCACTGGCCGCGTCTACGGCAGCGAGACCATGGCTGTCGAATGAATAGAACGTGCCATCTTTCCTCAGAGTCCAGTACGCATACCCCATGAAGCCCTCGAATTCAGCCCGGATGCCGTCAGAGGTAGGCTTGGGATCGTTCTCGCCGTTCCTGGCGACCACACCTAGCATGCCGGAGGATATCTGGGCACTCTCTGCAATTCGCAGAAGGTCTCCCTGAGGGAGGTTGATGGCGCTGTCCAGCGGAAATAGTACGACCTCCATGGCCCCGGTTTCACCTGTTCTTGCCTGACCGGCCTTGGCAGCCTCGCGTTGTTTGTTAAGCCATACCTCACTCAGCTTCGGCCTAGTCTCCTCTGCCGGCAGCACCTGAACTAGTCTGCGCTTGATGCGTTTCTCCAGTTCTTCCTTGAACTCGGCAAGTTCGTCTGGACGCCAATAGAGAATGTTGTAGCTGTCCAAGTCGAAGTGGACTTTGGGTCCGTTGGGAACATGGTCCCTGGCGCGAATGTCGTGGTCGTACCTGGCTGTCAGAATCAAATTCTGGAACTTGTCCAGTCCCATCGCATATCCGACCTCTAGGTAGCAATTAGGACGCTCATCCGTGAGGTCGGCGACAATTACTACGGAGAGCACTAAATGTTTGACAGCTTGAGGTCATGTTGCCGCATATCGGACGTGCTCTTCCGCAAAGTAACTCCTGACCACTTCTGGCTGGCGTTGCCGGCTGCGTAGGTAGGATCGGGCC
>VGIR01000050.1 GCA_016867815.1 candidate division WOR-3 bacterium
GAAGCGCTGGCGCCCTGGCGAGATGCGCTGGCGCTGGTGTGTAGCTGGGCTGCTACATGCCGAGCAGCACTTCCGGTGCGTAGATGGCTACCGGCACATCCCCGCATTGCTGAGTGCACTGGAACGGCCCGCGTCACCGAAAGAAATTGACGCAACAGAGAGAGTTGCCTAAAGTGATGTGGGAGCCGCTAGGAATTTCAACTAACCGAGGGACATGCTCCTACCAGTCTGCGGACTATAAAGAAGAGCAGCTCCGCGCCGAGTTCCTGAACCACTTCTTCTCCGCCCTCTGCTGTCGGAAGTTGACTATACCGGTCGCAGTCCTATAGTAACAAGCCGTGCGACACAAAGTGCGCGATGCCAAAGCGATGGGGCTGGCCGTCGGTCCGAGAGAGAAACTCGAGCTATTCGGCGCTGAGTCCCTGAGCGAAGACGAACTCGTCGCGATTCTCCTTCGCACCGGTACGCGCGGTGTGCCAGTAACCGAGTTGGCAAAGAAGGTCCTGACGGAGGCGGGCGGTGTTCATGGCTTGGAGAATGCCACGGTGACACAGCTTTCAGGCACCACTGGCATTGGCAGAGCCAAGGCGACTCTAATCAAAGCTGCGTTTGAGTTGGCCCGCAGGAATGGGGCGACAGGGACGTCTACGTCTGCGGGAAAGAAGCCTCTTGGTTCACGTCGCCGCGGAGAGAGGCTCATACCCTTTGGCTGGTACGGTGGCAAGTACAGCCATCTGGATTGGTTGTTGCCGCTCCTTCCTGAGTGCACCCACTACTGCGAGCCGTTCGGCGGTTCAGCGGCCGTGCTGCTCAATCGCAAGCCGGCGCCTGTCGAGACGTACAATGATCTAGATGGAGAAGTGGCCAACTTCTTCAGAGTCCTGCGCGACAAGCCGGCGGAACTCATGCGTGCGATAGGTCTCACGCCTTTTGCCCGAGAGGAGTTCAGGCAAGCAGTGGACACTCACGCCAGACGGACCAGCGACCTCCAAAGGGCGCGGCTCTTCTTCGTCCGCGCAAGGCAGGTCAGGACGGGTCTTGCCCAGACGGCGAGTATCGGTCGATGGGCAAACTGCCTGCTCACGAGCCGGGCCGGAATGTCGGGAGTGATATCGCGTTGGTTGGGTAGCGTCGAGGGTCTAGCCGAGGTTGCCCAGAGGCTCATTCGAGTGCAGATCGAGAACGATGGCGCACTTGCCGTCATCGGACGCTACGACAGTAAGGAAACGTTGTTCTACTGTGACCCGCCGTATCCGCATGAGTCGCGAGGCGATGCCAAGGCCTACGGCTACGAGATGACGGACGACGAACACCGCAAGTTGAGCGTGCTGCTGCACTCCGCCAAAGGCAAGGTCGCGTTGTCAGGATACGCATGCAGGCTGCAAGACGAGCTGTACCACGATTGGAAGAGGCACGAGGCTCCAGCTAAGGTGTGCCACTCGGTGAAGCAACTGCGTTCAGAGGTGCTGTGGACGAACTACTAGTTGTGGGAGGCACCAATGGCGATCGACTACGCCAAAGCTCGTAGGCTGCTGGACGCGGCACTGCCGAAAGCCGAGGCAGCCCTACTGCAGAAGTCCCCTCCTGATATTGGCGATGACATTAAGGCTGATTTCGATGTCGTCTTCAGTTCAAAGACGCAGTCCTACCGCGAGGTCCTTCTGGGATGTACCCTCGCGCGAGCATTGGATCGTAGCATCGACATAACCCTGCCGTACGTAGCACACGGCGAACACGCCTTCAATGGACGCACCTTGGACAAGGAGGTCGTCAACTCGTTCCTCCACGACAACAGAATGCCAAGTTCGACGGGGCCCTATCTGAACGTTTTCCGCCGACAGGTCCGTTTTGACTCGAATACGCGAGCCGGACTGAAGGACAAGAGCGGCTACGACGTTCTTCTTCGGCTCATGAAGACCCTCGTCGCAATCAGTGACAAGAAGGGAGTCTTGGACTTCCTTGTTTATCAGGTCTACAGATTCGGTCTGCTGCGCGAGGAGGCAGATGTACCCGTGTCGCGCGTTCATCGTGTCAGCTTGGAGCAGTACAAGACTCTGATATACGACATGATGGATACACCAAGCGAGGGGAGATTCCCAGTCTTCCTTGTGGCCGCGGCATTCGAGGCTATCAAGGAGTACCTAAACCTCGACTGGGAGATTTCGGTGCAGGGCATCAATGTAGCCGACAGTCAGTCCGGTGCGTGGGGAGACATTGCGGTACGGAGTGGTGACCGCGTCGTCCTCGCGGCCGAGGTGACCGAACGGCAGGTCGACAGGAATAGGGTCGTCACGACATTCAACACGAAGATCGCCTCGACGGGCTTGGAGGACTACCTCTTCTTCGTCAGCTCAGAGCGACTTGCGGAGGACGCGAAGCTTCAGGCACAGCGGTACTTCTCGCAGGGACACGACGTGAACTTCCTGGAAATCCGTCAGTGGATATACATGGTTCTGGCGACAATCGGTTCAAGGGGACGTCAGGCGTATGGCAAGTTCCTGCTGGCACACATTGAGGCAGAGAGTACGCCGAGCACGTTGAAAGTGCGCTGGAACGACATCCTCGCTCGTCTTCTCTCGCCCTAGTCCAGTCGGCTTTTGACAGCACGGAGAAACGATGGACACTTCCCGTATCTCCGAGCGATGTCAAGACGCGGCATGACAAGATGGTCGAACTAGTGGAGCGGATGCTCGTCCTACACAAGCAGTTGCCCAATGCCAAAACCCCGCACGAGCAAGAATCCCTCGGACGTACGATAGAAGCATCGGATATGCATATCAACGCGCTGGTGTGCAAGTTGTGCGGATTAACGGAGGACGAGGTTCGGATTGTCGGAGGAGGTTCCCAATGAGCGAAACCGCATCCGTCACCTTTCGGAGCCTGATTACAGGTTCTTCGACCGCGGTTCTCCCCTTCTAATGGCCGCGTCAATGACCTTCAATCTTACTTGACCACACATGTCAGACACATAGACTTGCATTGATGGCGGACCCGCATCTGAATCTCTTCTACTCCTATAACCGCAGTCCTGAGTCGGAGCTCATTGAGGACAACCTTACGCGAGCCTTCATCCAAGTGCTTCGTGCCCTCTCCGCCGAAGCGCGCGGCTGGTTCCTTGATCAGCTGTTCAAGGATCAAGACAACGGCCTGAGCGAGTGTGACTTCACGCGAGCCGAGTTCGCGCTGCAAGACCACATGACCAAGCCGGCCCACGAGTTCGAGGTCAAGAGAATCGTCACCCTGTCCACACGAGTTCCTGAGACCGAAGAGATCAAGCCTGAGGAGCAACCGTCTGGCGGGTCTCGGCCGGACGCCTGGATATATGACAGTAACGAAAGGGAGCGGTCCTACTGCCTGCTGATCGAGTGCAAACGCGGAGACAACCCGATTGACCCGGCCCAACTGAAACGGCACACGCAGGAGTGGTTCCACGCCCCACTGAAAGAGATCGTACAGACCCCGCTGAAGTGGAATGACGTGCTTGAAGCAATTGAAGCGGCCAAGAACCCGCCCTCCAGACTCAACGGGCAGGAACTACACATCGTAGGTCAACTTGAGCAGTTCCTGGGGTTCTTTGGCTACCGGGTGTTCAAGGGGTTTGGCTTCGCAGGACTGAGACGAGTACCCGACTTCAGACTGGCGTGCGCAAGAGCGAGGTCTTCTGAACACGGTGGGCTGTTCCATTTTGCTGAGCTGGGACCTCCTCTGGACTTCCGGCTCAGGAATGCCGCGGCGAGTTCAGCAACAGAGAAGGACCGACTATACTGCTTCAAGGCACTCGGTGCTGCACCAGCGTTCAGGCTATGCACCAGAAAAGGAGACGAACATGGATGCTAAGACGGCGAAGGGTTTTTTCGACAACCAAGAGTGGTTCAACCTGTTCTTCGAACAGCTGTCTGGATTGTACGATAGTCTCGGCAAGGCGCTGGCGGAGCTAGAGTTGGAGGAGTCAGCAAAACGCTGGTACTACAAGAATACGGAGCAACCTTCAGTCCCGGACAAGTTCATGGCCTTCTATGCCGACGGCGCCTCGCGGCAGTTGGCTGCCGTGGCGCTACTCGCAGAGCCAAAGAGCGAGAAGCTGCAAGTGAAGGAACCTGCACTGGCCATCATCGCGCATGATGCAGGAAGTGATGCTACCCACGGGGTGGCTATGAACGTGCTGAATGGCCAGAAGATCAGGAGATGTGAGCAAGACAACGATGGCATCACGTTCCACGGTGAGCTGACGTGGGATGTGCGCTTCCGAGGATTCTTCGTACCGCTGGATGCCTTCAGCGAGGGCAACTGCAGCGACTTGGACGCGGCGGTACGTGAGAAGATCGCTGGGCCGCTGCAGGAGATGCTGGGCAAGCACTTCTCGAAGCCCGGTAAGAAGTCAAAGTCGGGGGCATGAACTCCTCCGTACGCGCGTATGTTGACATCGAGACCACTGGGCTGAACCGGTATCAGTACGACCTGACTGTTGTCGGCATCTGCCTTGAGCTGGGGCGGAGCCGCAAGGTGTTTCAGTTCTACGACGCGACTCTGACTCGCAAAAACGTCCTTGAAGCTGTGAAGCATGCAGACGTGCTCTACACCTTCAACGGAGAGCGGTTCGACCTGCCGTTCATTGGACATCATCTTGGACTTGATCTGGCCAAGCATTTGGAGCACCGTGACCTTATGTATCACTGCTGGGACCGCGGTCTTCGAGGTGGACAGAAGTCTATCGAGCGCCAGCTCGGTATCGGTCGCAAGACCGCCGGTCTCGATGGTGCCGATGCTGTAGACCTGTGGTTTGACTACAGGGAAGGCGGCAGCAGACGCGCTCTCAGTAAGCTACTCAGATACAATGCAGAGGACGTCACCAACCTGGCGCGCATCCGGAGCAAGCTCGTCCTCTGATCGCCTGCCTCCTCGGCGTCGAACGGCACTCACAGCAAGTGATTATCGACACGGCCCAAGTCATTTTGGATTTACGATTTTGGATTGCCGACCACGTCGGCGGAGTCGTACATCGTTGATTCGTTCATCGTGTACGCAGCCGGCGGCGAGCGAATCTCACTCGCGGCAAACGAGGAACGTTGTACGCACTGTCAGGCAGGGACCATTGAGGCCAATCCGCCGAACCGCCGAGAGGGAGCGGTGAGCCGTTGTCTCTGAGAGTCCGGCCGATGGTCGCCGGAGACGACGACGCGGTCTACGTCGATATCTACAACCGGGTCGCCGCCGGACTGCCGGAGCAGTCCCCGACTTCTCCGGCCGAGCTTGAGTTCCAGCGCTCGATGCCGTACTACGACCCGCACGGGCGGTTCGTCGCCGAGCTTGCGGGCTGCGCGGTCGGGCTCGGGTTCGGCACTATCAACCCGCTGGATCCGGCACGCATCGGCTGGCTGAACGTCAAGGTGCTGCCCGAGCTACGCCGCCGGCGGGTCGGCACCGGCCTGGCCGAAGCCGCGCTCGCGAGCCTGCGCCAGCGCGGCGCGCAGAAGCTGTGGTCGGGCGCGTGGGAGGAGAGCAGCGCCGGCACCGCATTTCTCCGATCGCTCGGGTTCCGCGAGCAGACGTTCGAAAGCTGGCTGCGGCGGCCGCTTGCGGACCTGCCGCACGGCATCGGCGAGCACACCGGCGTGGAGATCCGAGAGACGACCCTGGAGGACGACGACCTCCGGCTTACGGTCGACCTGCTGAACGAGGTGTTCTGCGAGGACCGCGACCGCACCCCGACGACGGTCGAGGCGAGGCGGAAGCGCGCGGCCGAACTCGCGCGCCAGGGCGGGGTCATAAGGACGTGGGTGGCGATGCTGGGAGGCCGGCCGGTCGGAGTGGTCCAGGCGGTGATTTCGCCCCGGGAGAACTCCGCGCTCGACGTCCGGCGGGGAACCCTGATGGGATTGGGAGTCCTGAGAAGCTTCCGGCGGCAGGGGATTGCCCGGGCCCTGGTGATCAGGGCCCTCGAGTTCCTGAAAGATCGCGGTATGGCTGAAGCCGAGTTGTCGGCCGACAACGACAACCCGACGCGGGCGCTGGGCATCTACCTCAAGATGGGGTTCCGGGTCGCGCGCAGGTTTGTTGAGTTCGAGCTGCCGCGGAGTCACCAGCGAGATGTGGTTCAGCAATCCCCGTGACAAGGAAGTTGGCTGTTGGGGAGCTCGGATGACACAGCAGGTGATTATTGACACGGCTGAGAATCGATGAGAGCGAATGGCTTGAGGCTGGCAGTTCACGTCTCGGGTTTTGGTCGCTTTTCCAGATGACAGCGGACGGGGCAATGCTATAATGTATCCGCAATGAGAACCCGAGACCAGGTGCTGGAGGTCTTGTCCCGGAATCGGGACAGGATACGCTCGTTCGGAGTCCGAAGTCTGGCCTTGTTCGGATCGGCTGTACGCAATGAGGCGGACGACGCGAGCGACCTGGATTTTCTCGTCGAGTTCGACCGCAAGTCGTTCGACAACTACATGGACCTGAAGTTCTTCCTTGAAGAGTTGCTCGGCCGGCCTGTCGACCTCGTGCTCAAGGACGCTGTCAAGCCGCGACTCCGTGAGCCGATCCTGGCTGAAGCGGTCCATGCTCCGGGACTATAGAGCCTACCTCGAAGACATGCTTGAGGCCGCGAGCGCGGCGCGGGAGTTCGTTGCGGGCATGACCAGAGAGGACCTAGCCGAGGACAGGCGTACGCGCGACGCGGTTATCCGCAACCTGGAGGTAATAGGCGAGGCAGCAAAGAAGCTGCCCGCTCAGACGAAACGCAGCCATCCCGAGGTCGAGTGGAAGAAGATAGCCGGCCTGCGGGACATTCTCATCCACGACTACTTCGGCATCGACATGGACATCGTCTGGGACGTCGTGCAGAACAAGTTGCCGCCACTGGCCGACCAGGTCCGGCGTATCCTAGGAGAATCCAGGTAAGCAGTCCGCCTGGAAGAATTCGTTGGATAACAGATGATTGCTGACCCGGCTGAGAATCGATGAGAGCCGACGGCTGACCACTAACGGATTGCCGTTTCCGGCCCTTTCCTTGCCCCTGGTCCCCAACCCCTGACCCCTTCATTGGTTGAGCCGCCCGGCCGCGACGCCGAGTATGCAGGCATGAGGAATACGGCTTCGGGACCGGGATGCTCTAGACCAGGGTGATTCCGGCCGGCAGCGTCGTCACCCTCAACGTTCTCTTGGCATGCCGGCACGGCTGCCACCGAGTAGCCGCAGTGCGTTGAAAACTACAAGAAGCGACACGCCCATATCTGCCGCTATCGCCATCCAGAGCGTCGCAACGTGAAAGAAGGCCAGTGTCATGAACACGGCCTTAACGCCCAGGGCAAAGACAACGTTCTGCCGGATGATGCGCACCGTACGGCGCGCATGGCGGACCAGCCACGGCAGGCGGCTGATGTCATCCGACATCAGCGCGATGTCCGCGGTCTCGATGGCGGCATCGGTCCCGGCTGCGCCCATCGCGATGCCAATCGTCGCCGTAGCCAGCGCCGGCGCATCGTTCACGCCGTCGCCCACCATCGCGGTGGCTCCGTAGCTTCGCTCGATCTCGCGGACCGCCTCCAGCTTGTCCTCAGGCAGCAGTTCGGCCCGGACTTCGTCGGCCCCCACCGCTCTGCCTATCGCCTCGGCGGTTCCCTGATTGTCGCCGGTCAGCAGGACCACACGCCGGACCCCGGCCGCCTTGAGCGCGGCGACCGTCGCCGCGGCTGACGACCGCACCGAATCGGCCACACTGATCAGTCCGCAGACGTGCCGGTCACTGCCGACCACTATGACGGAGTGGCCCGCGTCCTCCATTTGCTGAATCCGTGCGTGGATTTCGGGGTCATCGGTCCCCTTCTCTCGCAACAGCCGGTCGCTGCCTGCCCAGTAGGAACGACCGTCGATTGTGGCCTCGGCGCCCCGCCCCTTGAGCGCACGGAAGTTCTCCGCGCGGGGAGGCGTGATATGCTCCATCTGCGCCTTCCTCAGCACGGCTGCCGCCAGAGGATGCTCGCTGTGCGCCTCAAGTGCCGCCGTCCGGGCAAGGAGTTCGCCGCGGTCGTGTCCGTTGAGCGGAACTACCTCCTGCACCTCCGGGACTCCTCTGGTCAGCGTGCCGGTCTTGTCCATGGCAAAGACCTTGATTCGCGCTGCCGCCTCCAGGTACGACCCGCCCTTGATCAGGAGCCCGGCCCGCGCCGCCGCGGTGAGTCCGGCCACGATGCTGACCGGCGTGGAAATCACCAGCGCGCACGGGCAGGCGATGACCAGCAGGACCAGGGCCTCATAGAACCAGCGGCCCCAACCGCCCACGAACAGGGGCGGGACCACTGCGATCAGCAGCGCCAGGATCATCATTGCCGGCGTGTAGTAGCGCGCGAACTTCTCTACCCACTGCTCAACCGGCGCCCGGCGCGACTGGGCTTCTTCGACCATGCGGATGATGCGCGCCAGGGTCGTATCCGCAGCCGCCTTTGTCGCCTGCAACTCAATCGCTCCGTCCTCGTTGATGGTACCGGCGAACACCTCGTCGCCAGGCTGCTTGGCGACCGGCAGCGACTCGCCGGTAATCGGCGCCTGGTTGACGGACGTCCTGCCCTTGGCGACGATGCCGTCCAGTGGAATCCGCTCACCGGGCCGGACGAGCACGGTTGCGCCCAGTGGGACATCGGCTACCGGCCGCTCCATGATGTCGCCGCCCCACGGGCAGAGGTAGCGTGCGGTCGGCGGGGTCAGCGAGACCAGCGAGCGGATCGCTCTCCGGGCGCGGCCGACGCTCCATGATTCCAGGAGGAGCGACAGCGAGAAGAGAAACGTGACCGTCCCGGCCTCGAACCACTCGCCGATGATCATCGCCCCGAGCGCGGCAACCGTCATGAGCAGGTTCATGTCTGCCCGCAACCGCCTCAACGCCAGCCATGCCTTCGGAACGATGAACCAACCCCCTGTTACCGCCGCGGCGACGTAGAGGAGGACAGCGGGCAGCGGGAACTCGTGATGCGCCATACCCTCGCCGCCGACCAGCGCGTGCCACAGGCTTCCGTGCATGAGCGCGTGGGTCAGGAAGCCCAGACCGACCAGCGCCCCGGAACTCCAGCACATCGCCGCGCGGCCGTACTGCTGCCACCAGCTTTGCTCGACCGCGTGGGCGCCGGCAGGGCGCGTCTCGTCGGGGGTCTCTACCTCCAGCCCCGCCTTCCGCACGGCATCCCGGATTGCGGCCTCGTCCAGGACCGTGGCATCGTGTCGCACAGTCATGGTGCTGTCGAGAAGGTTGAAGTCCAGGTCATGCAGTCCGGTCAGGCGCCCGACCGTGCTCCGGAGCGCGTTCGTTTCCTCGGCGCAGCACATCCCTCGGATTCTGAACCGCGTAGTCGTGCCGCCGGCCGCCCGCGCTTCGTCCTGCGCCTTCGTCACTTGCAGACCCTCGTATCGCAGGAGCGGAGAACTGCGACGGTCATCTCATTCCTCGATATGGCGCGACCCCAGATCCAGGATCGCGCGAACGTGCTCGTCGTCAAGCGAGTAGTAGACAATCTTGCCTTCCCGACGATAGTGCACGAGCCGGGTCTGCCTCAGTACCTTGAGCTGATGCGACACCGCGGACTGGGTCATGCCCAGCAGCGCGCCCAGGTCGCAGACGCACAGTTCCGACCGGCCCAGCGCCAGCAGGATGCCGATCCGCGTGCTGTCGCCGAAGACCCGGAAGAAATCGGCCAGCTCGAACCGCCTCTCACTCGGCGGCATTGCCTTGCGCACCGAGCGCACCGCCGCCTTGTGAATAACGCTGCAGTCGCAGACCGCCGCGCCAGTGCCTTTGTTCTTCACTTCGGCTTCCTTTCAGATGAATAATTGCATATACGTTCATATGATAGCCGACCGGGCGGGGGAGTCAAAGCCGGCGTCCGCGCGGACGTCTCTCCGCCATCCGCGGTCTATGCGGGTCGCTGCCGCACGGTCCTGCGCGGATTTGACCTGGGACCGGAATCTCCCTAGGATGCGGGGATGAAAAGGACAGGTATCGAATTAGAGAAGTACGTCGCGCAGGCGCTCGCAGCCGGTGCGGCTGAGGCGAAGATCGTCCCGGCCACGAACATCAGAACCGCCGAGTGGGTTCGGCTCAAGTGCCAGTTCGGATGTGACGGCTTCGCCAAGGGGCTCTGCTGCCCGCCGCGCACGCCCACGCCGGAGCAGATGAAGCGCGTGCTCGCCGACTACCGCCGCGCGCTCATCTACAGCTACGTCTGCACGCCGTCGGACTACAGAACCAAGCGACGCCGTATGCGCCGACTTGTCACGGAACTAGAACGGGCTGCCTTCCTTGACGGACACTACAAGGCGTTCGGGCTCGGCGACGGGCCGTGCCGGTTCTGTCGCGACTGCAACCTGGCCGGGGACTGCCGGCACTCAGAGAAGGCGCGGCCATCAATGGAGTCGTGCGGTATCGATGTCTACGCCACGGCTCGCAACTCCGGCATCAAGCTTGAGGTCGCAACCCGCAGAGACGGCCCCTCGAAACACATCAACCTGATCCTCCTGGACTAGCTGACAGCCAACGGCTGAGAGCTGGACGCGGGACGCTCCCACAAGGACACCAAAGCCCTGTGCTGCAAGTCAAGTCCTTCGCTGTGGCCCCGCCCATTCGGAACGTCAAGAACGTGGTAGTCTTCCGCAGGTTCCACCGGGAGTGACTGGTTTATCCGTAGTCTCCGACGTACTAATTCCACCGTGAGCGTGCACCGCCACAGCCGCCTTGATTCTGTGGCAGCAGCGCTGCTTGGCCATGCCTCGGAGCTGCCCGGTACTCACGAAACCGCCTTGCGGGCCTCGGCCTCGCGATCTTCGAGGTTCTTCCAGTAGACACCCACCTCAGCCCACTTGCTCTTCTGTTTGCTGACCTTGGTGGGGTCGTATTGGAAGTCGTCGCGCAGACCACGCCCAGCTGCAACCTGTAGGGCCCATACATCAAAGCCCAATTGGACCTCAATCAGGCAGGGACCGGTTGTGGTGATGGCGACATCCCAACCTAGATAGGGATTCTCAGAGAAGACGATTGCTGCGTTGTCAAGAATGCGCAGTATCTCGTCAGAAAATGGAATCCTGATCCCGCTGAGTTTTGCTCCTGTATCCGGATGCAATTGCCCCAAGGACTTGGTTCTCGACATCTTGTCATAACAGCCACCGGTGGTCTCAAAAGAACGTGGGTCGACGCTGATAAAGACACCGCCGGCATTGGCATTGTCGAAAGAGCCGCCCTTGCGACCAAGCCGCAGGTAGATTCCCAGTATTCTGTACTTTGCACCCAGACAGTGAGTCACGATTCTCAACGTGTTAACGGTATCCGGACTCAATTCCTTGATGAGAGGGTGCTGGTTCTGCATCTCACACTGAAGAACATAGCCACTCGGCAGTTCCGTTGCCTCCTTGACAATGGCGGCAAGATCGGTCATCGCCCCGTTCATTCGACGCAGCCGTCCGTCGACAATCGACACGACGTCCGTTCCTTTGGCTCCGGAACTGAATGCCGGCTTCAGGAAGAACCTCCGGACACGCGAGTTCATAACGAGGTCCGTTGCCGTTGCCAGGTCAAGACGCCGAAAGCAGTCATCCGTTATCGTGCCACCGAAGGTGAACAGCATCACCTTAGGATGGGGCAATCCCATCGCCTTGAACATCAGGTACTCGTATCGTTTGTCGAACGCCGTGCAGTCATACTCCCGGTACCGCGACCGGGTCTGGAGCATCTGGTGGGCATGCTCGGGAACATAGGCCAGTACGTCGTCCATGCTCTTCTGGCGGCTGTAGAGCTCGAACTCGAAGTAGGCGTCAACAGCCGACTCGAACTTCCAGTACTTCCGGTACCTGTATACCTCGAGCAGCATGCGGGGTACCGTCTTGCAGGTTTGACCATTGAGACGACGGCACTCCTTCGCGCGCTCAATCGTAGACTTGATGAGCCGCATCGACTGGAGCGTTCGTCTTATCCTCTTACCCACGTAGGACAGAATGACCTCCTTCGTATTGTGCCTGATACTGGCCGCCGGTCTCAGCCGCTGCCACGGTGGCATTCACCCCGCACGCGCCCAGCAAGGACTGTCCTCCAGTCCCGCCAGGATGGCCTGGTACAGTTGCAGCCGCTGACGCACCAAACGGGCCTCACGGTCAATGCTCACCTGGTCAGCCGTCTTCACGCAGCCGACGAAGCGCTGGGCCAGCTGCATCACGGGGTCTTCCACGGCGAACTCGCGCTCGCCACACGCAAAAACGAAAGAGTAGTCGCCTTCCACTCGGCGAACGAAGCGGGTTTGGTTGACTTCAATCCAGAAAGGACGTGGCGGTGTCTGGGAGACCTCCAGTTGGTGCAGCGAGGCGGCGAGATCAGCCTGCGCCCCATGCAATCGAAAGCGCAGCACGCTGAGTTCGCTTGATGGTGGCCGATCCCAGCAAATGTCCTCGACGCGGGTATCCGGCTCCAGAGGAGCCAGGGCTTGTATCAAGCTCAGCAAATGTGGTAGCAGACCGCGAGCCATGGCGCGTCCCGTCCTGGGCGGTGCGAACCCGATTGCTACCTGCCGAACCGGCGGGACAACGGGGAAAGCGGAATGCTGCATCAACGCCGGCAGCGCGAACGGCCATTGGCAGTTTTCCGTCAACAGGACCCGGGCCTGCCGAAAGGCATCAATCACGGACAGCCCCTCGGCCAGTTGAGGCTCGTCCACGAGCGGTTTCTCGCAGAGCGTGGGCAAGTCCGCCGCCTGGGCGACCCGAAGCGCCTCGAGGTGGAATGCGACGGGCGACGATATCACCACTGCCTTGATGCCGCTCGCGGCAAGTTCTGCCAGGTCACGACAAGCGTTAACGGCGTGCCCAAGTCTCTGCCCGAGGTCCAACGCGTTGCGGTGAGCGCGTTCAGGTGAGGCGCCGGCGACTGCGACCACTCGGCACCCGGCCCGCTCCAGGAAACCGGCTAGGAAAGGGCCAAGGCCGTTTCGGCTGCGTCCCGCACCCACTATTCCGACCGGGGTGGAGTCCATCAGTCGCAAAGCCTCTGCTCTGCCCTACGTTTGCGCTCCAGGGCGGACATCTTCTCCTTGTTGCCCAGGAGCAGGTCCGCCCGAACGGGAACACGATGTCGGCCCCGGGCCAGTACGAAGGTCCCCGCGCAGGCCTGCGCGTATGGACCGAGGGGTTGCCGCCTGCTGGTGAATGTCGGCAGCAGCCTGCCCCTTCGCTCGTGCAGGCAGCCCTTCACCGACCAGGGCGCCGCCTTGTCCGCGGAATGGCTCGCTTTTCGTGATACGAATCTCAGGTTGACTCGGCCCAGTGTGAGGTGTAGTTCGGTTCCTGGCGGCTGCGGCATGAATGAGACAATCAGTGGCCGAGGGTCATCGCTGACGCGAAGGAGATGCTCCTGGTGATGCAGGAGGATGCCCGCCAGGTTGCGCATGACCATGTCGGCTGCTTCCGCCATCTCTATCCCCCGGCAGTTTCCCCTCTTTATCCGACCCAGGTAGAAGTCCCTCATTTCCCGGGGAATCGGGCCTCGCCATCCCAGGCGTTCGAGGGCCCGGTAAGTTCCATATCGCTCGAACCGTTCCAGCCCGTTCCTCTCCGAGTCGTACCAGTACGCGCGAAGAGCGGAGAGATTCTGCGCCATTCGCAAGCGCCAGGCTTCGAGTTCCCGCTCGCCACTGGCGAGTGACGTCGCGCGGGTCACCGAGATCAACTCCTGCAGGCCCAGGACCTCAACGGCTGCACATAGCCGCGAGATGTAGCGTTCCATGTCCTCTTCCAGCTGGATGCTCCAGCCGTGGACAAACGCATGTTCGAGGTCTTCGACATGGACGTGGAAGTGGATTCCGGGGTCGTAGACTCGCCTCACGGCAGAGTGTATGTCGAAGAGCGTACGCAAAGCCACGAGTTCAGCTACGTCGATTGAGCTGTCCGGGCCATGCACCCAGTGCTTCTTTGGTGCCCAAAGCATGAGTCCCGACAGGCGCCTGCCTGCCCGGATGCGAGTGACGACCCGACTTTCTATCTCAGCCCGAGTCTGGACAGCGCTTCCCGGCACTTCCCTCGCATAGGGAGAAGTTAACAGTATGTCTGCTACCATCGCCGCGATCTCGACGGCGGTACCCGAGCCTGCACGCCTGCCCGCTGCCGCGGACGTTCCAGTCGTCTGGGCAATGGGTGCGTAGTCGAAGAACGATCGCTCGGCGAGCTCGACAATCCCACCCGGGTTTGGCGACGATCCCTGGTCACAACGGTACCTGACGCTGAAACTGGTCACCGAGATGCTCCCTCAGTTCCCGAGCGGAACGGGCTCGCGTGAAACCCGGTGTGTCTCCTTCTCCCTGACGGAAAGATCCGGGCCTGCACTTGCGTCCCGGGTGCACGAGTGCCCAATGGACGCGGGGCGAGAGCGAAAGGGAGACCGGGCGGAGTCACGAGATCGCAGCGTCGATCATGTCGAGGACTTCTCCGTCAACCGTCGCATCGAACTTCCGGGCGAACAGATCGCTTCTACTCATGAAACGGTTGAAGTCGTTCTTCCCCAGGAGGGCAGGATGAGCCAGATGCTGCGAGAAATCGGTATACAGCAGGTCGTCATTCACGATACGGTCACTGAGAGTGGAATTCAGCAGGATCGTCTGGAAGAACATCTCGCTTGGACACAAGGTGCGGCCGAAGAACCTCACGAAGGATCTGTTCCGTTGCGTGAACTCAAGCACGTACTCGGCACATTCCCTTGAAAGACACCAGAACGCGCTCCCGTAGAAGGGTTTGAAACCTGCGGGGAACCTCCGGCGAAACGCAACCCTCTTCGCCAATACGTTCCACACCCGGTTCACCGCCGGCGACTCGAATATGTCTGTCTTGGGAAAAGCGAAGTGCCACCTGCCCCAGGAAGAGTGCCAGTAGATATGACGTTCATCCCACTTTCCGGCCCAGGGGGCTTCCTTTGTGAAGTACTGAATGAAGGATCGACCTCCACTCTCCTGCAGGAACTGATGGATGTAGCGATTGGATTTGATCGGATAGGATTGTCCGGAGATCGCGATCAGGTAGTCACATCGGCTGTCACTGGCGAGAACCTCCTGAAGGCCGGTCAGCCTCGTTCTCACACTGACAAAATGACCCCAGCGCCACCGGTAGCGCTTCAAGAAGTGGACATTCGAGAGTGAGCCGAGCGGACCCGCTATCCTCTCATATGTCGCGTCATCCGTGTTCTTGTCGACATGAATGACGAACGACGTATCAGGAGCGCGGAGTCTTCGCACGAGCCGTACCACCTGGTCGGGTGAAGTGTAGGCCGTGACAATGTAGGCTATTCTCACGGACGTCAGCCGACTTGGTCTAGCGGAGGTCGTTTGGCTTCTGCCGACTTCGCTCTCGTCACGTGGGATTCAGATCAGTGTGCGCGCGGTCGTTGTGCAGGTGTACGAGGGAAGCCGGCCGGCGCAACGGCCCATACCTTGGGGACACGTCAGCTCGTCGGGTCAAGAGCGTCTGGTTTCTCGCGGCATGGTCGAAACAGTAGCGAATTGGGGATGTGGTGTCAAAACCAGTCGGGAGCAGGGCGCTACAGGCGAACCCACCACTGTCCGGCAGTTGGAGGCCGCCGACAGACGGGTGGAAGGAAGCGGCCTGAAAGCTGCTGACTGTGGTACCGCGCAACGTCAGTGAGGAAGAGGATCCTGACCGGCGGGTACCACTACCGGGAAATGGCACCGCCTTCGAGGAAGTCGTGCGGTATCGATGTCTACGCCACGGCCCGCAACTCCGGCATCAAGCTTGAGGTCGCAGCCCGCAGAGACGGGCCCTCGAAACACATCAACCTCATCCTCATAGGCTGAAGTCCGAATGACGAAGCCCGAAGTTCGATTGAAGCCCGAAGTATGGAGAATGGCCAATCCATACTTCGGATCTTACCCTCGTTGATTCGTCCTTCGTGTTTCGGACTTCGAGTCTTGCCAGCGAGCTTCTGGTTTGCGCACGACGTGCTTTCGAGTAGAATCACGCCTCATGTTCAAAGCGGTTCTGTTCGACCTCGACGACACGCTGATGCCTGACGAGTCGGCGGCAAATGAAGCGCTCGTCGCAACCGCGGGGTTGGCCAAGCAGTGGCACAACGTGCCACCCGGTGACCTCAAGGATTCGGTGCGCCGCGTCGCTCGCCGCCTGTTCCGCGCCCACCCGGTCGTGGAGCCGTATGGCGGCAGTTTCGACGTCAGCTCATGGGAAGCGCTCTGTTCGACTTTCGACGGCGACGACGACGAGATGCGCCAACTGCGCCAGTGGGCGCCGGAGTATCACCGCCAGGTTTGGAGCGAAGCCCTGGCGGAGAATGGCATTGCCGACCCGCTGCTCGCCGACCAGCTTTCGGTCCTCTACCCATGTGAACGTCGTGCCCGATACGTACCTTATCCCGATGTGAAACCTTGCCTCGAGCGCCTCGGGACTGACTACCGACTTGGACTGGTCACCAACGGACCGTGCGACCTGCAGTGCGCGAAGCTCGATGCCTCCGGGTTCAGGAGCTACTTCGGCGCGGTCGTGATATCGCGCGAGGTCGGAGTGAAGAAGCCGGACCCGCGCGTCTTCGCCATCGCACTCGACCAACTGGGGGTCGGCGCGCAGGAGTCGGTGTTTGTGGGTGACAGTCCCAAGAACGACATTGTCGGTGCGCACGCCGCCGGCATGAGGGCCATCTGGCTTAACCGCGACAAGCTGCCTCCGCCTGACATCGCCAAGCCTGACGCGGCAATCACCGGTCTGGACGAGCTTTCGGCCGCGCTGGCTCTTCTCAGCGTCTCCGCCTGACCCCGTCCGAACTCCTCTTGGTGCCTTGGTGTCTGCGTGGTGAATCCCGATCCGGCAAGCCGGGCTTGCTCCGCACATGTGGCCCACTAAGATATGGCCGCATTGCCCCCCCACACCCATCCCCCTGCCAGTCCTCAGCCGAAGAGAGTTGTTCTCGAACTTGAAGACGGCTCAAAGTTCGCAGGCACCGGTTTCGGCTTCCACGGCCCCGCATCGGGCGAGGTGGTGTTCAACACCTCGATGGTCGGGTACGTCGAGAGCCTGACCGACCCTTCGTACCGCGGGCAGATACTCGTCCTCACCTATCCCCTCATCGGCAACTACGGCGTCCCTGCCGCCGACAGGGATAGCTTCGAGTCCTCACGCATCCAGGCATCCGGACTCATCGTGGCCACCGCCCACTCGGACCAGAGCCACGCCACTGCCGGACGTTCCCTACACAAGTGGCTCGCCGACGAGAACGTGCCGGGGCTCGAGGGCATTGATACGCGCAAGCTGACGATTCTGCTCCGCGAGCGCGGCACCATGCTCGGCCGCATACTTCCGGCTGACTACGCGGGCGAACCTGTCCCGCTCTTCGACCCCAACGCCACCGACATCGTAGCCGAAGTCTGCGTGCCGAAACCCGAGGTGTTTGGCTCCGGCCGCAAGCGAGTCATCCTTGTTGACTGCGGGGTGAAGCACTCCATCCGGCGTGAGTTGCTGAAACGCGGGGTCGAAGTCCTGCAGGTGCCCGCCGACTACGACTATACCGGCGAGCGGTTCGACGGCATCCTCGTCTCCAACGGCCCGGGCAATCCCGAACGCTGCGGAGCGACCGTCTCCGTGCTGCACCGGGCGCTGGCGCTCAACCGGCCAGTCTTCGGCATCTGCCTTGGTTGCCAGCTCATCGCTCTCGCTGCCGGTGCGCGCACCTACAAACTCCGCTACGGCCACCGTGGCCAGAACCAGCCCTGCCGGGAGAAGGGCACCGACCACTGCCGCCTGACCAGCCAGAACCACGGCTTCGCAATTGATGCGTCTACTCTACCGCGCGACTGGCAGGTCTGGTTCGAGAACGCCAACGACGGCTCGGTCGAGGGCATCCGGCACGTGCGCAGACCGGTCTCTGCGGTCCAGTTCCACCCCGAGGGCAGACCCGGCCCGCTCGACAGCGAAGACCTGTTCGACCGCTTCGTCCAAACGCTATGACAGGAAGCAAACCCGAAGTCCGAAGACCGAATGACGAATCAAGCCCGATTGAGGGAAATGCCCCAAATCGGACTGCAATCGGTATTCGTGCTTCGAGCTTCGGACTTCCGGAGTGAGCCGCTTTGAATAGGCCTTCCAGTGTCATTGTTCTCGGGTCCGGTGCGCTGCGCATCGGGCAGGCGGGCGAGTTCGACTACTCGGGCAGCCAGGCGATCAAGGCCCTGAAGGAAGAGGGCATCCGGGCGGTCCTGGTGAATCCCAACGTCGCGACGATTCAGACTACGCCCGGCCTGGCTGACGAGATCTACCTGCTTCCGGTCGAGGCCGACTTTGTCGAAAAGGTGATCGCTGCCGAGAAGCCGGACGGAATCCTGCTCAGCGTCGGCGGACAATCCGCCCTCAACACCGGCGTCGAGCTCTGGAAGTCCGGTGCGCTCAAACGCGCAGGGGTCACGGTGCTCGGCACACCGGTCGAGACCATCATCGAGTCCGAGGACCGCGCGCTCTTCGCCGCCAAGATGCGGGCAATCGGCGTCTCGGTTCCGGGTAGCGACACCGCCGACTCGGTCGAGCGCGCGCTTGCCATCGCTGAGAAGCTCGGCTACCCCGTGATGGTGCGAGCCGGATTCAGCCTGGGCGGCCTCTCCTCCGGCCGCGCCGGGACTCCAGATGAACTGAGGCACCGAGTGGCTGAAGCGCTATGCCACGCGCCGCACGTGTTGGTCGAGGAATACCTCGGCGGCTGGAAAGAAGTCGAGTACGAAGTCGTGCGCGACCGGCACGGCAATGCGGTCACCGTCTGCAACATGGAAAACATGGACCCGATGGGCATCCACACCGGCGAGAGCATCGTGGTTGCGCCGTCGCAGACCCTGACCAACGACGAGTACCATTACCTGCGCACGGTCTCGCTCCGCATCGTGGCGGCGCTCGGGGTGGTCGGTGAGTGCAACGTCCAGTTCGCCCTTCACCCGTCGAACGGCGAGTACCGGGTAATCGAGATAAACGCCCGGCTGTCCCGCTCCAGCGCGCTCGCCTCCAAGGCGACCGGCTACCCGCTGGCCTGGGTCGCCACCAAACTTGCGCTCGGGTACGCGCTCGCTGACCTCAAGAACTCGGTGACCGGGGTCACCGGCTGTTTCTTCGAACCCGCGCTCGACTACGTCACGGTGAAGATACCCCGCTGGGACCTGCGCAAGTTCCGGGCCGCGTCTCGCCGCATCGGGTCCGAGATGAAGAGCGTCGGCGAGACGATGGCCATCGGCGCGACCTTTGAGGAGGCGCTGCAGAAGGGCGTGCGCTCACTCGGCCTCGGCTACGACGGAGTCACCGACCCGAAGGCGCGCACCGACGACCCGCTGGACGAGATCGCGAATCCGACCGACCGTCGGCTGTTCGCCATCGTGCACGCGCTCGCGAACGGGACCACGGCTGAGCAGATCTGCGAGTCGAGCCGCATCGACCCGTGGTTTGTCGCCCGACTGGAGGCAATCGTCCGCGCCGAGCAGGAACTCCTGAACCAGCCGCAAGTCGCGGACCCGAAAATGGGGACTGCACCGGATTGCGGCGCCTCGGGCGCCGGGGGCTGTACCCATTTTCGCCCGAAGCAGCTCGAAGACTTGGACGCGGACCACATGCTCCGCCTCAAACGGCTCGGTTTCTCAGACCGGACCATAGCGCGACTCACCGGCGTGATCGAGCTCGACGTGCGCGAGCGCCGTATCTCACTCGGAGTTCTGCCCCGGCCGCATCGTATTGACACCCTGGCCGGCGAATTCCCGGCCGCGACCAACTACCTGTACCTCTCCTATGGCGGCGACGGTCCGGAAGTCAAACCGGAAGAACGCGGCCGGCCGGTAATGGTATTGGGCAGCGGGCCATACTGTATCGGTTCGTCGGTCGAGTTCGACTGGTGCTCGGTCGGCATGTGCACAACTGCGGCCAGGCTCGGCCATCGCACCGTGATGGTCAACTGCAACCCGGAAACCGTCTCCACCGACTACGACTCCAACGACCGCCTCTACTTCGACGAACTCACGCTGGAACGGGTGCTGGACATAGTCGACTTCGAACGACCGCTCGGGGTGGTAGTATCGGTCGGCGGGCAGATACCGAATAACCTCGCGCTCAGCCTCCATCGCCGCGGCGTGCGCATCCTTGGCACTGACCCGGACTCGATTGACCGGGCCGAGAACCGCCACCGTTTCGCGACCCTGCTCGACCAGCTCGGCATCGCCCAACCGCCCTGGCAGGAACTCAAGCGCATCGACGAAGCCCGGGCATTCGCGGCCAAGGTCGGGTACCCGGTGCTGGTCCGACCGTCCTACGTCCTCTCCGGCTCGGCCATGAACATTGCCAAGACCGAACGCTCGCTCGAACAGTACCTGAGCCAGGCAACCCAGATCTCTCCCGAGAACCCGGTTGTCATTTCCAAGTTCCTGGAAGGGGCCAAGGAGATTGAGATCGACGGCGTAGCCCAGGATGGCGAGATGGTCATCTACTGCATCTCCGAGCACGTCGAGCTCTCCGGAGTGCACTCGGGCGACGCCACCGTGGTGATACCGCCTCAGACGACGTATCTCGAGACCGTTCGCCGGGCCAAGGGCATCACCAAGGCCATCGCCGGAGCACTGTGTATCAACGGCCCGTTCAACGTCCAGTTCCTCGCCAGGCAGAACGAGATATCGGTCATCGAATGCAACCTGCGTGCCTCCCGCTCCTTCCCGTTTGTTTCCAAGTCTACCGGCTACGACTTCATCGAGATAGCAGCCAGGGCCATGCTCGGGGAGAACGTACGCGGCCGATACCACACGCTTGACCTCGACTACGTTGCGGTCAAGGTGCCGCAGTTCTCCTTCTCGCGCCTGAAGGGAGCGGACCCGGTGCTCTATGTCGAGATGACCTCGACCGGCGAATCGGCCTGCCTCGGTGACTCGCTTGAAGAGGCATGGCTCAAGGCGGCCATCGCCAACGGCCTCCGCCTGCCGGAGAAATCGCTGCTTGTCTCTATCGGCGGAGACGATGCCAAGATGAAGCTGCTCGAACCGCTGCGACAGCTGGCCGCGGCCGGCTTCGAGATCCATGCCACCCAGGGCACCAATCAGTTTCTCGCTACCCATGAAGTCCGGTCCCAACTCGCGCGCAAGGTGTCGGACCCCGAGCCCGGCACGCGGGACGTCGCGGAGCTGATTGCCGACCGCAAGGTTGAGTGTGTTGTCAACATCCCGAAGCGCACAGCCGACGAGACCGTGCTCACCGACGGCTACCGCATCCGGCGCGCTGCGGCCGATTACGGCATCCCGCTCATCAACGATACCGAACTGGCCCGACTCTTCATCCGCGCGCTGCTGAGCCACCCGCGCCAGAGCCTGGACGCCAAACCGCTGCTCGCCTACGCCGCGCGGTCCCGCCCCACCTGCTCCGACTCTCCGCGTAGCTCATCTCCCTGACTGTCGCCACGCCGGTCGTCTCTCTTGACCGCAAACCACACATTTCTATAATTCTCGAAATATGGACATAACCAGCAGGCAGTTGACGACCGCGCTGTTTGCGGCGCTGGGTAGCGAGTACAGAACGCGAATGGTCGAACTGCTCGCCACCGGCGAGCGTTGCGTGTGCGAGATAGCTCCGCACTTCCCTACGTCGTTCTCGGTCGTATCCCACCACCTCTCGGTCCTGGAGCAGGCCGGAATCGTGGTATCGCGCCGGGACGGACGCTGGATGCGCTATCGGCTGACCGACGACTCAGTGCTCGAGCTGCTGGGACAGGCACGGCAGCTCGCCCGGCAGTGCAAGTCCGGACGACGCACCGCCCGTCGCCCGAAGGCGTCGGAGCGCACCGAACCGCAGAGATAGTGATGCCCGGTTCTCTCCTGACCAGAATCGAGAAACTCATCACGACCCAGCCCCTGCTCGCGGTCCCGGTCGTGTTCCTGGGCCGACTGTGGCGGCTGCGTGACGCCGGTAGCGCCGATGGACGCCGCTGCCGGCAAGGCTTAGCCCGGTTCGTCAGATACCTGAGGGTACTGGATGCCGACGCGTGCCTTCAGCTACTGAAAGACCTGCAAACATGTCACCCGTAACCTCAGCCTGCGTCGAGAAGAAGGCCAAGGGCCTCAACGTCTTCGAGAAGTATCTGACACTTTGGGTGATTGCCTGCATCGGCGCGGGCATCCTGCTCGGCAAACTGGCGCCGTCTGTCGCTAAGACGCTCGACGGCTTCGCCATCTGGTCCGACGGCGCGCCGGTTATCTCGATTCCGATCGCCGTCTGCCTCTTCTGCATGATGTACCCCATCATGGTGAAGATCGACTTCGCCGAGGTGCTGCAGGCCGGCCGGAACGCGAAGCCGGTGGGACTCACGCTCCTCGTCAACTGGGCCATCAAGCCATTCTCGATGTACGCCCTGTCGATTCTCTTCCTTGGCGTGCTCTTCCGCGGCCTCATCGGCCCGAACGCGGTCGACCTCGTGAAGCTGCCACTCGGCATCAATCTCGAACCGGGCGCGACCTACGGCGTTGGCAAAGTTGTGCTGGTGAATGGCGCCAGGCTGCTTGAGGTTCCGCTCTGGCGCTCCTACCTCGCCGGCTGCATCCTGCTCGGCGTCGCGCCCTGCACCGCGATGGTGCTGGTCTGGGGCTACCTCGCCAAGGGCAACGACGGCCATACGCTCGTAATGGTCGCGATCAACTCCCTGACGATGCTCTTGCTCTACGGCCCGATCGGTGGATTCCTGCTGGGCGTCGGCCGACTGCCCGTGCCCTGGCAGGCACTGGTGCTCTCGATCGCGATCTACGTGGCGCTGCCGCTTGCTGCCGGCTTCGCGAGCCGCAAGCTGATCATCCGCGCCAAAGGGCAGACCTGGTTCGAAAGCAAGTTCCTGCCCGTGCTCACGCCCATAACCATCATCGCGCTCCTCGTCACCCTCGTCCTCCTCTTCTCGTTCAAAGGTGAGGTCATCGTCTCGAACCCGCTCACGATCCTCTGGATCGCGATCCCGCTCTTCATCCAGACCAACCTCATCTTCTGGCTCGGGTACATCCTCGCGAAGGTGCTGAAGCTGAGGTACGCCGACGCGGCCCCGGCCGCAATGATCGGCGCGTCGAACCACTTCGAGGTTGCCATAGCCACCGCGACGATGCTCTTCGGCCTCTCCTCCGGCGCCGCGCTCGCCACGGTCGTGGGTGTCCTGATAGAAGTGCCGGTGATGCTGATGCTCGTCCGCATCTGCCTCAAGACCCAGCACTGGTTCCGGACCGGCCCGACCCGCGTCAGTTGACGCGGTTATGGGCATGCGAAAAATGTCAGATTCCGTTTGCCCGCAAAGGACTGAAAGGACATACATGAGAACTGCTGTTACTAATCAGAGCATAAAATGTTTGACATGGGAGTCGGTTTGGTGTATACTGTGAGTAATGAGAGAAGACGATACTCGGCGTCTATCGCCGGCGGCTTTGGATGTGCTGCGTGTGCGGGTGATGAAA
>VGIR01000051.1 GCA_016867815.1 candidate division WOR-3 bacterium
CGTTCCGCATCGCTGCAATCGAGCCCGGCCTGCCGTCCTGACAGATACGACCTCGCCGAGACCGGAAGACCAGCAGAGAAACCGCCGATGAACGCCGATGGACGCAGATTCCCAAACTCCTGACTCTATGTCGCTCGTACTGAGCGTACAGCCGCCTTCGTATCCGGCTGAGTCAATCACCAGGGCAGCGCGTATACTGCGGGACGGCGGCGTCGCCGTGTTTCCGACGGAGACCGTGTATGGGATCGGGGCGGACATCAGGTGTCCCGAGGCCGTCAGTCGCGTGTTTGCGCTGAAGAAGCGGGATCTATCGCAGCCGCTGATGGCGCATTGCGCTTCGCCCCTGCAGATGCTTGAGTACGTGACTGAAGTTCCGCCATGGGTGCAGCCACTGCTGGGTCAGTTCTGGCCCGGGCCGCTGTCCCTGGTACTCCGTTGCTCCGAGAATGTCCCGCCAGTTGTGACCGGCGGCGGGCAGACCGTCGGTATCAGGATGGTGGCGCATCCGGCCACGCGCGACTTGCTCGAGGAACTCGGTGCGCCCATCGCCGGCACCAGCGCGAACCTGCACGGCGAACCTGCCACGAGTCGTTTCGGAGCGGTCAACCCGGCCCTGCTCGGACAGGTGGACGTGGCGCTGGATGCCGGCCTGTGCGGAAAGCACGTGCCGTCAACCGTTCTGGACGTGACCCAGAGGCCGCCGCGCGTTCTTCGGGTCGGGGCGGTTGGGGTTCAGGAACTCGAGCGGGTCGTCGGCCAGGTTCTTGTCGGTTCGGGGTCTACGGTCTAGTAGCGATACTCGACTTTCAGCGCCAGGTCAACACCGTTCCGGTCGACGCCCAATTCTCCCTGGTGGTTCGCGCTGCTCCAGAAGCCGACGGACAGTGAGACGAATAGGTCGCGAAGAGGCCGGATCTCCACACCCGGCGCGAGCCTCACCGTCTTGTCGACTTCCTCAGTCAGGGCGCCTGTGAGCGTATCCCAGCCCCGGGTCGGGAATTCGGTGTGCTGGCGCAGGTACCACCAGTCCAACGTATCCCGGTAGCTCTTGCGGAGGTAGTCGCCGCGGTTATGGTAGCCGCGGCGGACATAGTCGGCACCGATGTTGACCTTCAGCCAGCTATTGGGAATGACACTCACGGTGGCGAAGAGCTGGTCCGCGTCCGGGCCCAGCGGATGGCCCATCGTTGTGAGGTAGTTCTCGTACATGATGTAGTGAACCCGATGATAGTAGGTGAACGCAGTAACGCGGGTATACTCGAGTCTTGCCTCCAGCGGCAGGTTTGGTGCCCAGTAGACGCCTCCCTGCAGGCCCACCGCATTCGGCGCGTTCTTCAGAGTGTTGAACTCGAAGTTGTCGAGAAAGAGCTGGGCGTAGAACTTCGTGCGGGGAAGATAGAAGACAACGTCGCCGCCGAGCAGGGAGTTGTCAGTCATGCTCGAGTTCGCAGTGGTGAGGAGAATGGGGATGAGCGGGTTAACGAGACCTCCGAACTGCCGCGGCTGAAGCTCGTCCCACGAGGTCACACTCATGAACGCACCGCCCAGAGTGAGTCGGTTCCACAGCGAAGCCTCGATGCGTTGGGCCGCAAGCCAGCGCGGTCTGGCGCCCCAGCGGGAGAGCAGAGAAGTGAAGGTGAGGAACTTGAAGTTGCGGTAGCTGGCACAGAGCTGGACATGGTCAAGCGCCGGCGCCGTGTCGTCGAGCATCACGGAGCCGGTATAGCCGGAGCCCCACACAAACTCGTCTCGACCCAGCTCGAGGCGCAGCCAGGGGATCCTGAACGCGAGATAGGCGAGTTCGGTCTCAAGGGCGCCCAGGAAGGGATTGGGCAGAACTCGCGTGCCCGGAATGTGCGACCCGGATGAGTCGGGCGGGAGCAAGTTCACGTCAATCTTCGGGTTCCACTCGGTTAGCTCGAATCGCTCGTAGAAGACAAAGTCATCGTCCGGCCGGTTGGTGATAACGGCACCCAGAGACAGGTGCTGCGTATCCACAGTTGCGCCGATGCGGGAAAAGAAGTCGCAGCGCGCTTCAGCGTCTTCGAGGTCAGGAACCGGGACACGAATCAGGGGCCGGCGGGCAGGTGTTGCCGCTAGCTCCGAGCCAAACTCGTATTCGAGGCGTCTGAGCGCCGCGAGCTGCGCCGGGCCGCGCAGGCTCGGGTTCGCGCTGCGGGCCTCCAACAGAAGCCGCATGCACTCCGCCCGAGTCCATGGTTTGCTTGTGGCAGGCATGGAAGAGATGAGACCCGAGGTCTTGAGCAGGTCGAGGTCGTCGTATAGCCGCGAGTCGGTGGGCAGGTTCTCCAGTGACGCCGGGACGCCCTCGGGGATGGGGAAGCCACCGGGAACGACTGTCACCTGGGGTGGGGGCTCCTCCTTCTGGCCAGCGGCCGAGGCAAGGGCCACGACCGCGAGCAGCAGGAGTCCGGAACGAACCACCGCTAGCGAATCATTCCCAGCCAGTCCCGCAGGAGGAACTGGAAGCGCCCGATGAGGAGCGACATGCGGGCCATTACCGTGTAGCCAAACGAGGCGCCGAAGCCGACCATCAGGAAGACGATGCCGGTTTCGGAGGCGAGCTTGAGCGCTCCCTTGTGCTCGCGCGAGAAGAAGAAGTAGAAGACGGAGCAGATAACTCCCACGAAGGAGACAATCGCCCAGAGGAAGACGTCCCAGCGAGCGAAGATGCCCGGAGTGAGGAACGTGCCCTGCATCTGTTTGATGATGCTGGTCTGGAATACGGCCGGGATCGTGACGCCGGCGCCCCAGCCGAGAACGAAGGCCATGGGGAAGCGGACCAGCCAGGATACGCGCGGTATGAAGCGGCAGAAGTAGCAGAGGCCGAGGAGGAGCGGGATGATGAGCAGGAGCTTGTTGCCGAGCGAGACCTCGGACAGGGGCTGGACAAAGAGTGGCCGGAACAGGTCGGGGTAGACGGCGTTGTACCAGGTGAGAGAGATGAAGTAGCCGAGCGATACCCCGACGAAGAGGTGCTCGCAGAACTTGTAGAAGGGATTGTCCTTCCAGAGGAAGGAGAAGATACCGAGAGTCAGTATGACCGCAGTCCAGGTGAGGATGTCAGTCGAGACGTGCATCAGGCACCCCGCTTTCGCGTCGCGAAGTAGGCGACGTTGCCTATGATAACCAGCAGCAGAATCACTACGTGGGCGAGCGACTGCGAGTCCATCGCCGCCACTGCCGGCATGTAGGCCTTGGAATACTCGTTCTTCTGGATCAGCACTTCGTACTCGGCCCCGCCTTTCATCCCCGCGAGCAGGCCGGTGAGCTGTCCGGTCTGGAGGTAGGGGTAGGCATCGGCAGCCGATACCGCAGTCACCCCGGCGCCGAGTTTGAGTCCGTACCGCGACTGGGCGAAGTTCAGCCAGTCGGTGTACCCGGGAGTGCCGGCGGAGATCGCCACCGCCATCGGGATGTCGCGCAGGCGCTGCACGCTCTGCATCATCGCCAGCGATTCGAGCGGGTGCCCGTAGTAGTCGGTAGGGAAGACGTTCCTGATGTTCTCTCCCATCCCAAGGATGACTGCGTCGATGCCCGCCTTCCAGCCGAGATAGACGACATCGTCGCCGTACTTCTTGCCGTACTCGGGCGGTATCTCGGTGACCGCCTTGTCGGCGAGCCCGGCACCGGTGACCCAGAGTCCACAGAGCAATACCTTGACGTCTTTGGCAAAGGCATGACGCATGAGCGCGGCCAGCATCGGGTAGAGCTCGGGCATGGAGCTCGGGTCGAAGTCCACCGAGAGGAGAAGAGTCTTGCCCGCCGGGATGGAATCTACCGCGTCAAAGAGCGTTTTGGCTCGCGGCCCGGAGCTGACGCCGAGCCCGAGCGGTTTGACAAGCGGGATGATTACCAGGACGCCCATCACGATGTAGATGATGCGGCGATCGATCTTGAGGAGGTATTCGAAGAACTTCATTGCTTCCCTCCGCCCAGCCAGCCGCGCTCAATGCCGAGGATGACCTTGAGCGAGGTGGCGATGCCACCGAGGGCGACGCCGAAGATGATTGCCCGCTTGGCTGCCATATTCGGTACCGACAGCACCCACTCCGCGAGTTCGGGAAGCTTGCCCCAGATGGCGGCCCCGACCGGAACCATCCCGAGCATCACGACGAAGGCAGCGACGAGCAGCAGGGCGGCTTCCCTGGTCCGGGCGCGGAAGGCGCGGTACGCCGCCGAGGCCATGTAGAACGCGAGGATGGCGAACATCGTGGCATTGAGAGGGACCAGGACGCTGGCGTAGATAACGTTCTGGAGAATCGAGCCGGGCCGGATTCCCCAGCCGAGCCCGATGACTGCCGTCACGACCAGGGCGATCAGCGAGACTATCGAGTAGTACCAGCCCTGCCGGCGGCGCCGCACCTTGTCGGAATGGAACATGATGAAGCTGCCCGTGCCCAGCACCAGAGCGAAGGCACCGACGATGCGGATCCATTTGGTGGTCAGGTCGTAGAAGCCGACGGAAACCGGATGGGGCACGAAGAACTGGACCATCATCGTGATGCCCATAATCAGGACGATGGCGAGCGGGATGGTTCGTTTCATCTCTTCCTCCTAGCGGGTACTGAAGAAGCCGAGGACGTGGCTGAAGAAGCCCAGGGCCGGCAGCCTACTCAGAAGCAGCAGGGCCGAGCCGATGACGAGGGTCAGGAGAATCACCATCTTGCCGTAGTCCTGGCCTTTAAGCGAGCCCAGCAGCAGCGGCTCGCGTGACAAATAGGCAGAGGCGGCGTAGAGTTCCTCGCCGATGAGCGTGTAGTCGCAGGCGGTAATGAAGAACGGGAGCTGGAAGACCGAGTCGGTGCCGGCAATCTGGATGGCACCGGTCTGGGCGCCGGTCTCGGCCAGAACCAGGGACTCGGCCCAGAACATCCCGAGGAAGAAGTTGGTCGCCGGTTTCTCGCGTACCATCAGCCCGTCCACGGCCGCGGCAAAGGCGAACTGCTCGGAAGTGACGAAGAAGACGCTGTCCGGTTTGAACGCGTCGGGCCGGCCCGCCTTGGTGTACGACTCCTTGACTATCTCCCGCGCTACCGTGTAGACAATCGGGTCCCGGTTGGGCACGAGCAGGGCCGAGTCGTACTGCGCCGTTTTCTTCGCCACCTCACCCAGGATGTTGAGCGAGGCGATGGTGGCGATGTCAGCAACCGAACCGAGCCCGGGTACGTAGACGATGGGTTTTCCCATCTCGGTGGCGCGTCCGACCGCTTCTTCGACCGCATCGAGCCCGGCGATGCGCCGCACGAAGAGGTTCTTCCCCTTCTTGGCCGTTTCGATGTAGTAGATGACCAGCACGAAGAAGATGGCCATCGCGATGAGGATGTTGATCCGGCTCAGGTTGAAGAACTGAGGCGAGCTCGTGACCGCGGGTGACGGCTCAGACCAGACCGTGTCCGCAGCGGTGACTGCGGCGACGCGGTACGCATAGGGTATGCCGTCCCGAACATCCTCGTCCAGGTAGCTCATCTCACCGGGCTTGTTGGATGCGATGACCTTGACGCTGTCCGGTTCGGTTCGCTCAACCAGCCAGGTCTCGGCCAGTTTGTCAGCTGCCGACCACCTGACGTTGATCGACTTGCCGGCGTCGTTGGGCGTGTCGAACGCCCGGACAGCGCCTGGCGGTGCCGGCGGCGGGGCCAAGGCCGGGACGCCTGAATCGAGAGGCGCGACCTGGCCCGCTGCCAGCAGCAGGATGAGAAGTGCTATCATAGACTGAATGCCTCCTTGATCGAGTAACAAAGGACGACTGTCAGAGTACGAACTGGACGAGGAATCCCGAACCCGAAGGCCATGGTATCCTGGCAGTTCATTCTCGGGCTGGTTCGGGACATCCACACGGCGTCATGTGGCACTTGGGACAGCCCTTCGCGTACTTAGCACAGGCAGCCTCGATATCTATGCCTTCGAGGGTGGCCAGGCTGGCAAGCCACGCGAAGACGTCGGCGAACTCCTCCTCAAGATTGAGTCGGTCACCCTTGCGCAGGGCTCGTGCGAGTTCGCCGGTTTCTTCGACCAGCCAGCGAAACGTGCCGTCCCTCCCACGCCGGCTATCTTTGTCGAAGTATATGTCACGAATGCGCCGCTGGAACTCGGTGATTGTCAATGCGTGAGTATCGTCAAAAAGGGGGTGGAGTCAAGGACGCAACCGGCTACCGTCCCGACCGCGGCGGCGACCGGCGCCGCAGCCCGAGATCGCGGCGGGTTGCGACAGATTGAGGCCGCGGTTGCTCAGTCCAACCTTGTCCCGTTCCTACCAGGGCCAAGCCGGGATTTCGGATTCGATGCGTTCCTGCGTCGCGCGGTCGAGACGCACGAAGAAGTCGAATCCGGTCAACTCCTCCAGGCGATCCACCGATACTCGGTAGGCCACGGTGGGGTTGGGATTCCTGGCCGACTGGTTCGGAACCAGGAACGCGTACGCGCACCAGCGACCCGCGGCGTCCTTCGCCAGGATGGCGTCGAACAGGTGGGTGGGGACGGCCACGCGATTCCGCCCGCGGCGCGTGATCCAAAGTCGCGGGTCCGCAGGTTGGCTGTCCCGGCTCATGAACAGGTTGCCGGTGACCACCCAGGTGGAGTCCATGCCGCGGGCCAGGCTGCGTATCTGGTTCTCGAGGTCCCGCCAGATTCCCTGGTTCGTGTTCGGATACTGCGGGCTGATGTTTGACAGCAGGAAGGTCGTACTCATCGCTTCTCGGCTGCGCGTGAAATCCGCAGCCGGAGCGAGGTGCCCTCGGTCGAAGATACTACCTTTGTAGTCGTCTAGCGTGGAGCGAGTACCCTCCGGGACCTCGGGATCCGGCCGGAAGCGGTTCCGGCGTGGTGCGGTGCCCTCGAGCAGCCCGGGAGTCAGGAGGTACGCAGACCAATACGCGATTCGCCATCGATCTTCATAGTTGATGATGAAGTGGCGTTTATCGAGCACGCGACACCTGGGACCGGCAACGCCGTATCGCAGGTGCAAGTTGTCGCGGATGGTGTCGGATTCGGAACGGGTAGCCGCGATGCTGCAGAGCCCGGCCGCGAAGGCGGCAACGAGACATGCGGAATCCGGGAAGCGTCTCAAGGACGAATGCTCTTGCCTCAAGGAACGATGCAAGAGTAACAGTCCGAAGGCCGAGCTGTCAAGCGCAGCAGGCTCGGGAGTCGACGTGGAGTCCAGCCGAGTTCATGGACCGCAGGAGTGGTTGACTTGGGGTATCCGCGGCGTAAGCTGAAGCAGGCTAGAAGTGTCCCATCACATGTTCTCCGAAGACGAACTGGTTCGCGTGATTCAGCGGACGGTGAAGAGCCGTGGCAGAGTCAGGCTCGGGATCGGCGACGACGCGGCCGTGTTGAGGGACGGGACCGTGATCACGACGGACGCGTACGCCGAAGGCGTACACTTCGACCTTTCGTACATGACCTTGCGCCAGGTCGGCGAGAGATGCGCGTGCGGGGCGATCTCGGACGTGGTGGCCATGGCGGCGGAACCCGAGGCGGTGTTTGTTTCTCTCTCTCTGCCGCGACGCGCGCGCAGTCACGCGTCTCGCGCGCTGCGACAGTCCCGGGTCTTGAGCGTGAAGGAACAGGTTATCCAGCTGTACTCCGGCATCGAGAGCGTCTGTGCGAAGCTGGGATGCGAGGTGGCCGGGGGCGACACAATCGTTGCAGACCAGTTGTTGCTGGCTCTGACTGTGACCGGGAGGACACGCGCGCCCAGGCTGCGATCGGGTGCCAGGCCGGGAGATCGCCTTTACGTAACGGGTCACGTGGGAAGCGCGGAGGCGGGGAGGTTAGTCCTGGCGGACGAACTCAGATGTCAGAAGCCAGAAACCAGAAGCCAGAATCCCGAAGGCGGAAGGCGGATGGCGGATGGCAGATGGCGAGCGGCCAAGGGTGACTGGCGTCTACCCTTGGTCAATCGGCACCTCTGTCCGCTGCCCCGACTGACAGTGGCCAGAGCGTTGAAGTCGCGCCTTCACGGGTTGATTGACACGTCGGATGGGCTTGCCACCGACGCGCGGCACTTGAGCGACACGAGCAAGGTGCGCATTGTGTTGGATGCGGACGCCCTGCCGGTTCTTCCCGCCGTGAAGAGGTACTGCGCCGAGCGAGCATGGGACCCTCTGGATTTTGTACTGGGGGCTGGGGAGGACTACGAACTGCTTTTCAGCGGCCGCCGTCCCATGCCCAGCACAGAAAGTGGCGTCAAGATTACGGAGATCGGCAGCGTCGATAGGGGGCAGGGATTGTGGATAAGGCGCGACGGTGGAATCCTGCCTGTAACGGCCACCGGGTACGATCACCTGAGTGTTGATCACACCGGGAAAACCTGTTGATAAGGTGTGGATAACATGGTGGATACTCCCGCCATGCCGTGGTCTTGACGCGGTCCTAACGAAGGGCAAATGCGGATCGGTGTCAGAGGCGGAAAGCTGGCTAGACAGGTCCGCAGTTCGTAAGTGACTTATTAGCAATCATTTATGTGATTGCAGGGATGGTATTAGAGAGTATTGACTACCAGCTATTGTATGCTAAGATGCTGTGAGAATACCATATGAAGTGTCCACTCTGCGGAGCCGATGATGACCGGGTGCTGGATTCGCGGCCTACACGAGAGGGGTCTGCGGTCAGGAGAAGGCGCGAGTGCCTGAAGTGCAGCAACCGGTTCACGACCTACGAGTACGTCGAGAAGACGCCATTAATGGTCGTCAAGCGCAACGGAAGCAGGGAGCCGTTCGATCGAGGGAAGCTGCTGGCCGGCGTCGTTCTGGCCTGCCGCAAAAGGCCCATCGGCCGCGATGAGATGGACAAGCTGGTGGATGCAGTCGAGACAAAACTGGGGGAGGACTATCGCCTCGAGGTCCCTTCCCAGGAGCTCGGAGATCTGGTGCTGGAGCGTCTGGCTGAGCTCGACCCGGTTGCCTATGTGCGCTTCGCCTCGGTCTACCGCCAGTTCGACAGCCCGGAGCATTTCGTCGAGGAACTGAAGAACCTTAGGAAGTGAAGCACGGACGCGCGGTATCGGTTGAGAGATGGGTTGAAGAGGCGTTCTATCCTCCCGCCGGCGGGATCGCGCGCTTGAGTGCAATGCTGAAGAGCCGCAGTAGAACCTAGAGGAGGAAGAGTGCCAGAACTGGAAGTGAAGTCGGGGCAGGCGCAGGATGCAATTGAGCCGGCTCTGCCGGCGATAGAGTACTTCCGCCACGTTGAGAAGCGGACGGGCGAGAAGGTCGACTTCGACCTGAGCAAGATCAGGAGCGCCATCTTCCTGGCCGCCCGTTCGGTCGGCGGCGAGGACCGGGGTTTGGCCGAGGAGCTTGCGCACAAGGTCTGCCGACACTTGCGCGAGCTGCGCGGTGAGCACGTGCCCAAGGTGGAAGAGGTGCAGGATGCGGTCGAGAAGACGCTGATAGAGAACGGTCACGCGCGTACCGCCAAGGCCTTCATTCTCTACCGCGAGAAGCGCGCCCGGCAGCGCCGCGGCACCAATCGCGACGGTATCAAGAAGCTGCTCTCCGGCAAGAAGGAAGCGACGGACCTCGCCTTGTTCGTACAGACAACCGACGCAACGATTGCCGGGTGGGACCGGAACCGGATTGCCCGGGCGCTGGTGCGCGAGACGAACCTGGATGCGGCCGAGGCCGACAAAATCGCGCTCGAGGTCGAAGGCATCGTGGTCAATTCCGGAGTGAAAGAGGTAACGTCGTCGCTGATCCGGGAGTTGGTGAACTCGAAACTGATCGAGCGTGGCCTGGTTGAGCACTACAAACGCCACGCCCGTCTCGGTGTGCCGGCATACGACGTGGAGCGGATGATGCTGTTCAAGAATCGCGAGAACGCCAACGTGCCGCACAACCCCGAAGCGACGAATATGACCATCGCCGAGTGGACGCTCAAGCAGTTCGCGCTCTCGATGGTCTTCGACCAGGACGTGGCCGACGCGCACACCTGCGGCGATATCCACCTGCACGACCTCGGGTTCGTGAACCGGCCGTACTGCTCCGGCCAGTCGCTCGAGTACGTTAAGAAGTTCGGCCTGTCGCTGCCCAACGCGCTGTCGATGGCGCGCCCGGCCAGGCACCCGGAGACGCTGCTCGCGCACATGGTGAAGTTCTCGGCTGCCCTGCAGGGCCACTTCGCGGGCGCCATCGGCTGGGATGCCGTCAACCTCTTCTTCGCTCCGTTCACCGAGGGGATGAACGACCACGACCTGCACCAGCTCGCCCAGATGCTGATATTCGAGTACTCCCAGCAGAACGTGGCCCGCGGCGGGCAGGCCATCTTCTCCGACATTAACCTGTACTGGGAAGTACCGGCTCATTTCCAGGACGTCGAGGCCATCGGCCCGGGAGGCGAGTATACCGGCCGGAAGTACGGCAGCTACATGAAGGAGGCGCAGCGCTTCGTCTGGGCGATTTTCGACGTGTACAAGGAAGGCGACGCCAAGGGCAGGCCGTTCTTCTTCCCGAAGCCGCTCGTGCACATCACCGATCGCTTCTTCGCCACACCGGGCTGGCAGGACTTCCTGTGGCACATAGCGGACGTGGCCGCGGAGAAGGGCAATACCTACTTCGTCTTCGACCGGGGCAACACCGCGAAGATCAGCGAGTGCTGCCGCTTGTCGTTCAAGCTCGAGAAGTCGGATCTGTGCGACGCGCTGACGCCCTGGAAGATGCGCTACTGCGCCTTGCAGAACGTCACCCTGAACCTGCCGCGCGCGGCCTACGTCGCGAACCACAACGACACCAAGTTGTTCGAGCGGCTGCGCCGCGACCTCGAGCTCGCGGTCAAGGCCCACGTGCAGAAGAAGGTGTTCATCGAGAAACTGCTCGCGCTCAAGGACGACGGGCCGCTCGCGCTGCTGACCATGAAGCAGGACGGTGAGGAGTACCTGCGCATGCACCGGGTGACCTATCTCGTGGGCGTGCTGGGACTGAACGAACTCGTGCAGTACCACGTGGGTCACGAGCTGCACGGAGACGATGCGGCGTTCCGGTTCGGCCTGAAGGTAATGGCCTTCCTGAACCTCGAATGCCGGCGACTCTCCGAGCAGCACGGGATGCGGTTTGTGATCGAGCAGACTCCGGCCGAGTCAACCGCGTACCGGATGGCGAAGCTCGATGTCCGCAACTACCGGGACAGCGCCCTGCAGACCGTCAAAGGCAGCATCGAAGACGGTTCGGCCTACTACACGAACTCGACCTACCTCAATGTCGGCCACCAGCTGGACCCGATCGACCGCGTGTACCGCGAGGGCAAGTTCCACGACATGATCGAGGCCGGGGCCCTGACCCACGTCTGGCTGGCAGACGCGCGGCCGCCCAAAGAGGCGATTGCCAACTTCGTGCTCAAGACCTTCCACCATACGCGCAACGCCCAGGTCGCGTTCTCTCCCGAGTTCACGTCCTGCAAGAAATGCCAGCGGACCAGCCGGGGCCTGAACGACGTCTGTCCGTACTGCGGCAAGACGGACGTTGATTTCATCACCCGCGTGACCGGCTACTTCTCGCGGGTCTCGAGCTGGAACCAGGGCAAGCGGGCGGAACTCCTCGACCGGTACAAGGACGGATTCAGACCGGTTGGATAGTGGTCAAGCCGGAAAGTGGTCCAGAGGTCAAGTGAGGAACCGGAAATCCGGCACTTGATCACTAGGCCACTGGATCACTAGGCCACCTCCTGATGCGCCTCCGCATCAGAGTCAAACCGGGCGCGCGCGAAGAGAAAGTGAGCAGGGAGCCGGACGGCTCCCTGCTCGTTTCAGTAACCGCCCGGGCTCAGGAAGGCAAGGCCAACGAGGCGGTGGTGAAGGCCGTGGCTTCGTTCCTCAGGATCCCGAAGTCACAGGTCAGGATTCGTTCCGGTCTTGCCAGCCGTGCCAAACTGCTCGAAGTCCCGGACCCGCCCGGCCCGACGCTGCCAAACATCGGCTAGTCCTCGGGTCTACGACACGATCCCGCGCGAAAGCGCCGTTTTCGCCCTTTGTGCCTTGGTGACTTGGTGGTCAGAATCCGCTTCCGGACTTCTGCCTTCTAGCTTCTGGTTTCTGACTTCTGAATTCGTCTGACCGCCATCACAGCGCTTCGGTCAGCAGCTTGAAGTCAGTCGGCTGGAGCTGGTAGTCGATCTTCACGTCAATCGCCAATTCGTAGCGCTTGGCGAACTCGCTCAGGCGGTCGTACCAGTCGGTGGTGAGGAAGTCGGTCAGGGCCGGGGCTGCGACAATCCGCAGCTTGCGGCCGCGCAGCTTGGGCAGCTTTGAGACGATGGCGCGCTCGATCTTCATCGCAATCTCGGCGCGGGAACGGACCCGGCCCGAACCCTTGCAGGTTGGGCAGGTTTCCTGCATCGAGTACATCATGCCCGGGCGCGTGCGCTCGCGCGTCATCTCCAGCAGACCGAACCGGCTCATCTTCGAGTAGTCGGCCTTGGCCCGGTCGTTGGAGAGCTGGAGTTTGAGTTCGGCGATCACCTTCTCGGTGTTCTTCACCTCCTCCATGTCGATGAAGTCCAGCACGAGCAGGCCGGCGAGGTCGCGCAGGCGTATCTGCCGCGCGATTTCAGCTGCGGCTTCGAGGTTGGTGGCGAAGATCAGCTTCTCCGGGTCCTCCTCCTTGGCCGAGCGTCCGGTGTTCACGTCGATAGCGACCATCGCCTCGGTCTGGTCAATGGTGATGAAACCGCCGGACTTGAGCCAGATCCGTTTCTGGAACACGCGTTCGAGTTCGGCCTCGACACCGGTCTGTTCCAGCAGCGGCACCTCCCCGTTGTAGAGCTCGACCTTCCTCTTCAGGTGCGGGGCGATGCGGTTCATGTAGTCGAGGATTTCCCGGTAGCGTTCCTCGGAGTCGACGGTCATCTTCTCGACGTTGGGACCGAGCAGGTCCCGGACGAGTTTCACCCCGATCTGCGGCTCCTCGTAGAGCAGGGAAGGGGATCGGGCGATTTCGGCCTTGCGGCGGACTTCCTCCCAGGTCGCCTCCAGGGCCCGGAACTCGGCCGCCAGGTCCTCGTTGGTCGCCTCTCCCGCGGCGGTGCGGAGGATAAGGCCCGCGTGCGGCGACTTGAACCGGCGCGCGGCATCGCGCAGCCGATTGCGGTCGCGGCGTTCGCTGATGCGGCGCGAAATGCCCACGCGCTGGGCATTGGGGAAATAGACCAGGTTCCGGCCGGGAACGGACACGAACGACGTCAGGCGCGCGCCCTTTTCGGCGAACGCGTCTTTGACGACCTGTACCAGGATCTCCTCGCCTTCGCGCAGGGTGATGGTGCGGGGCTCAGGCCGGGCCCCGTTCTTGCCGCCTTCCTCATCATCGAGCTCGTCGAACTCGGGGATTTCCACCAGCGGCAGGAAACCGTTCTTGCGCAGCCCGATGTTGACGAACGCGCCTCTCAGGCCCTTGACCACGTTCTCGACCCGGCCCTTGTAGATGCGTCCGACCAGGGCCTGGGATTCGGCCCGCTCGATGTAGAACTCGACCAGCCGGTCGTCTTCAATGATGGCGACCCGGGTCTCCCATTCATTGCCGGTGAGCACGATCTTTGTCTTAACCTTCATCAATCCTCCATCGGTGCTGGCGAAAGCGGGGACAGTCCCTCGGAGCGCGCGGACGCGCGGTACAGTCCCCGTTTTCGCCCATCAATCTTCCATTGGTGTCCGGATGCGGCCATTTTGCGCAACCAGACAGTCCCGGCGCCGTATCAACAGGCACCGGGCTTCAGTGTCACTTATCTTGAATATCGCGGCCAGGGCGTCAAAGAGCTTGACGCCGGCCTCAATCCCGAGGTCGAGGACAACGGTCCCCGATGCCGAAACGGCTGGGCCGGAATGGGTACAGGCACTGTTTTCCTCGGCGGAAAGCAGTGCCAGTCCCTTGCCAGGCAGAATCTCTTTCACTCCGGTCAGGCCTTTGGCGCGTTCGGCCAGGGCGGAGAAGTCGCCGTCGAACGCCCTGGGCATTGATACGTCATAGCGGGCCAGGTTGATGATCCGGCCCAGCGAGGGATGTTCCCGGGCAATCGGCTGCGCCGCCACGATGCGCAGGCCCTTGGGCAGAAACGTGCCCAGGTCGCGCAGGATGTTGCCGGTGTAGTGGTACGCGGTGTACACGTCGAGGTATTCACCGCCTGAGGTCAGCCCGACCGGCAGGGGCGGGCCGAACGAGAGCATCGGCTTCGGGGCAAAACCCTTGGTGTAGGCAATGGGCAATTCGCTCCTTCGCAGCGAGCGGTAGAACGCGCGCACCCGGTCGAGGTGGGCGGCGAACTGGTACGCTTCCTCGACCGCGTACCTGATGCGGAAGCGCGTGCGGAGTTCCTGGAAGCTCTGCAGCGGTCTCGGCCTCCGTCCGTAGTCCGGTTCGGTCTTCTCCGCCGGGCTCGGGACACGATCCGAAACTCCACGAGAGTTTCGGTCATGTCCCTCGCATGCCCCGCAATCCGTGCACGCGCCCGACGCGCAATCCGGTGTCATTTCGCCCGCCTTCGCCTTCTCGTACTCCCGGGCCAGGAACTCACGGCTCACACCCATGTTGATGAAATCCCAGGGCAGACGCTCGTCGGTGCGGCGTTCCCGGTGGTACTCCTGCGGGTCAATTCCCTGCGCTCTGCAGCTGTCGGTCCAGACCTGGAACCTGAAGAACTCGGTCCACTCCTGGAACACGCCGCCTTCGCGGTAGACCCGCTCGATGACCGGCCCCAGTCTCTCGTCCCCGCGCGCCAGCAAGGCCTCCACGTACGAGCACTCCGGGTTCGCCCACTTGGCCTTGACGTTCCGGCGGTTGATTGCACTTCGGACCCGGTCGATCCTGGCCCCGGTTTCGGCTATGTCTGCGAAGGGCGCCCACTGCAGCGGCGTGTGGGGCTTGGGCACGAACGGGCTCAGATTGAACCGGACCGGCCGGCCCTTGCAGAGACGGCCCACTTCGGTCACGAACCTGCCGATTTCGTCTACATCGGTATCGCTCTCACCCGGCAGCCCGACCATGAAATAGAGCTTCACCCCGTTCCAGCCGGCGTCGAGTGCGTTGCGCACCGATTCCAGGATGCGCAGTTCCGAGATGTCCTTGTTCACGAATCCCCGCAGCTTCGCCGAAGCGGTCTCCGGCGCAAACGTCAGGCCGGACTTCTTCACTTCCTGCAGGCTCAGGGCCAGCTCGCTGGAGAAGTCCTCGCCCCGGGTCGAAGGGAGTGAAATCGAGACGCGGCGGTCCTTCAGGCGGGAGTTGAGCTTGCCGACGAGTCCGGGCAGGTCAGGATAGTCGAGGGCGGAGAGGGAGAGCAGAGAGACCTCCTCCCAGCCCGAAGCGCGGATGCCGCGTTCGGCCAGCCGCACCACCGATTCCTGCGAGCGGAGCCGGATCGGCCGGTTCATCATCCCGGCCTGGCAGAAACGGCAGCCCCGGGTGCAGCCGCGGGCCATCTCGATGGTCAGACGGTCGTGGGTGATCTCGCAGATCGGTACCAGCGGCGGGAACGGAAAATCCTCTTCCTTCAGCTCGCCGACCACCCTCCTCCGCACCGTCCATCCTTCCGCAACTCTGGATTCTGGACTCTGGACTCTGGATTCTGAACTCTCCTGTGTACCAAATCCGGTTCCGGCACTTCTGCCTTCTGCACTCTGACTTCTGCCTTCTGACTTCGGTTGTTCCCTAGTCACTCCCGGTACATACACCCCTTCCAGCCGGCTCAGCCTCTCAAGCACCTCTCTCCGGTCGTGCCGGTTCCACTCCGCCACCACGCCCGTAATCTCCCGCACCGCCTCCTCGCCGTCGCCGACCACGAAGACATCGATGAAATCGGCCATCGGTAGCGGATTCACCGTGCACGGCCCGCCGGCAACCACCAGAGGGTGAGAGGCGTTACGCTCGGTCCGGTGCAGCGGGATACGGCAGAGGTCCAGCAGATAGAGGACGTTGGTGTAAGAGAGCTCGCTCTGCAGCGAAAGGCCGAGGAGATCGAACTCGGACACCGGCCGCCTCGACTCCAGCGCATAGAGCGGCAGGCCCCTCTCCTGCAGCGCCTTGCCGAAATCGGGCCACGGTGCGTAGCAGCGCTCGCAAACCGCGTTGTCCAGCCGGTTGATTATCGAATAGAGGATGCGGAGACCGTAGTTGGACATGCCCAGCTCATAGGCTTCGGGCATGGCCAGGACCCAGCCTACCCGCGCTGAATCAGGGTCACGCAGCAGGGCGTTGTACTCGCCCCCGGTGTAACGTATCGGCTTGGTGACGAGGGGTAGAACCTCGCGGATTCTTTCATCCATTCAGTTGTCTGCGAGTATGTTAGCCTGATACGAAGTGAAGTCAAGGAAGCTAGTTCGAGTAGCGGCAGGACTTAGGGCCCAGCGCCATCCGACCACACGCTTCTGCCATACTTCTCCGCGTCACTTCGTGCGCCCGTGACGGATTCTCTTGCGTGTCCAAAGCGGTGCGGCGGGCCGGACCGGCCGGGGAACTGACCGGCAGGCAAGTCAGGAGACTGACCCGCACGCAACCCCGACTCCTGTCTCGGCGGCAGTCCGGGCCGCAAGCGCCCGAGCTCACTGCAGAGGAACCCAGACTGCAGACCGGCAAACTGCGTCCCCTGCTGCTCGTCACACAAGTCCTCGAACTCCCGTTCACTTTCCTCCCCGGACAAAGGACCAGGGACTCCCCGAGACAACTTCCGAGACAGTCTTCCTGTCTCCTGTCTACTCTGTTCTGTATTCTGTCCGGAGGGCCGTCCCCCAGGCGGGGGTGTCATTTCGTCAGCTTCAGGCCTAACGCCCCAAGTCTCAAGCACATAGGCCCGGAAATCCGCTCCCGCGCCATTCTACAGCGTTGTAGAATTGCCGGTCGGCAGACAGCAGATCCGGGATTCCTACCCGCCCCAGTTTCGGCCTGCATGTGGACAGACTCTGCCACAGCTACTCGGGAGAATCCCTGCGCCTCCAAGTCTCCGACGCCATCGCCCGCTGGACGTCCTACGGCTGCGACCGGGACATTCTCAAACAGGTCTGCAGTCAGCTGTTCGGGCTGGAGATTCTCTAGGGCCGGCTAGTCGCGAACGAGCGACGGAAGCTGCAGATTCGTGGTAGCCGGACGCTCCGCCGCAATCGGCATGTCGTCCCAAGTCCGGCCGTCGAGAGTGCGGCCACTCAGGTGCTTGCGGGTGCCGCCCCATTGCTTGAAGTAGAAGGCCACGTCAGCCATCTCGCACTGGCGTCTGATGGACCTTGCCCATTCCGGACTCATCGCCCGCGCGCCTGGTCCAGACTCGCCGCCGACGATGACCCACTGAATACCATCCAAGCCGATGTGTCCCAAGTCCGAGATCAGCGGCTCGCAGGACAGAAATCGCACAGCGGCTTTCACTTCCCGGAGGTCATCGATGCGCGAGAGCACGCGCGAATCTTCAACTGTCACGCCCATCCACACGTTGCTTGGCCAAGGTAACAAGTGAGCGTACTGGCGTAGCCGTTGACTGCGCTTCGTTAGAACCTGGAACTGATGCTGAGGGCAGGCCTTCATAGTCTCGAAGACACGCAGAATGAACCCGAACGGCACCTTCTCGTGAAACAGGTCGCCCATCGAACACAAGAAGACATCGTGCGGCTTGCGCCAACTCTGCGGCGTCAGCAGTTCCTTCTCGTGGGTCGTCACCTTGAACCCGTTCCGGTACTTCGCCATCCCTGCGGCCTGCAGCCGTAGTGCCATCCGCTCCGCGTAGCAGTGCGCGCAACCCGCGCTGACGTGCGAACAACCCGTCACCGGGTTCCAGGTCGCCTCAGTCCACTCGATGGAGGAATTGAGCGCCACTGGCTACCTAGCCCGGAATTGTACGATCACATCGTCGGCAAATGTCGGTTTGCCTTTGGAGCGTCGTCGCTTGTCCGCTGGAGGCACCGCAGTTATCCTACCCTGTGCCTCTAGATTCGCAAGAACGGTCTTGTAGTTCGCTGGAGTGAAAGGCCGTCCGACGTTGTGACGCCAATAGACGTCGTGCATGGTCATCCGCTGGCCGGCAAAGGCGGCAGGGAGCATCTGTTCTAGGTCTCCGATTGACGGACCGTCAGGGAAGAGCGGCGCGCACAACTGGTGCGCAGGGTTGTGTTCGTAGGTTGGTACGCCCTGCGGAGAAGCCGAACTCTCTCGGGCCATGATGTCCTTCATGATGTCATAGCCCTGCTGGTGCTTAGAAACGAAGACAAGATGATGGAGAGTGCGTTTTCCGCTGGGGCCCTTGAACCGGAAATGCAGTACGTACCGACCCCATTGCGCCGTGAGCCCGCACGCCAGTTCGTGCTCGATGATATGTTCGCGTTCACTGGCGCCGGCTTTCGCGATGGCAAGCCGCAGATTCTCTGCTCTCTCAACTCCAAACAGGGAATCAACCGTTGCCGACACGCAGTCGTTACTCAGAGCCGCATTGATGCGGTTGTAGTTGAAGAACAGGATGCACTCACACGCCCAGTCCTTGAGTACAGCATCTACCAACCGAATGGACAGCCCTTTGTAGCCCCACGGGTCAATGAACAGTAGCGTGGGAACCAAGCGCACCTGCTCAAACGCCTCGGCTATGCTCTCATCAACAGTCACGTTGGCTACTTGCGGCTTGTACTTGAGGCTCTTGATACCAGGTAGAGCGTCGATGTGCTCGCGGAGAGACTGCACATAGTCGGGGTTCGAGTCGTTGAAGAATACGCGAACCCGCGTCCCGATGTCTGGATTGTCGATCGCCGCGCGCAGTACCAGCAGCGGCGTCGAAGCAGTCCCGTCATCGTATTCGCCGCGCCCGGAGAACAGATCCATGTAGGCGATCCGTTCCGCACTCGCACCGCCGCGCGCTGATATGACGCGCGCCCAAGCCTTGAAGTACTTGGCGACAATGCGGGCTTTCACCTTCGAATGCTCTGCAGGCTCCGCGAAGAAATCAGAGCAGCTCACGTCTGGTGTTCACGACCCGGGCCACTTGGAGATGGCCTTGTCGATTTCGGACGTCAGAATGGAAGGTCACTTCGCCCGGCCTTCGACAATCGCAATCTCGTCCGCGGTCAAGCCGCGGATTCCCCCGTTAGTACCAGGCTTTCATGTCCTCTGAGGCGCCCTGGAATGCATCGAAGTAGGACCACAACCTCTGGCCGTCGTATGCGAGCAGGAATTGCCCCGGTTCCAGGAAGCGGGTGTTGTGGTACTCGTCGTTGTACATACGAGCTAGTGAACGTCTCGCGTAAGCGCTGTAGTGCGACAGGTAGTTCCGTATCTTGTAGACCTCGTCGATCTTCCTGGCGTGTGCATTGGTGACCTGCAGGAAGGGATTCTCGGTGTCCGGGAGGATGCGCTTGGTAAACCCCTTCAGGTCGCCGAACGACCTGAAGTCTCTGTATGTGCCCCCGAACACGAGTGCGACGCACAAGTCACGGCTCGGGTTCTTCGGAATGGCCGCGCCGAGATACTCACCAAGCTGCACAGGGGTCACGTTAATGCTGTCAGCAATATGTTCATCAAGGAACTGCTCCCATTGTGCGCACAGCCTGAGGATAACGGACTCTGCTAGCATTCTCTTTTCCTCTGCCGTCGCTATGACGCGCTGTGCGTCGATGCACTTCCGCATGAAATCTCGATGGCGCTCGATGGCGGCATCCAGCTTTCTATGGTTGTGTGCCAAGTCGGCTTTTCTCACGTCGGCCTCCTTTCAGACTATTCTTAGCTACAAGTGCCCTTCGTTGATTGTGATGCGCTTCGCCTGCGTGTAGACGCAGACGTTGACCGCCGACCGTTTGCCAGCCTTGGTGGAACGGTCGTAGCTGTTCAGGTGACCCAGCAACTGCCCCAGCCCCAAGTGAAGTTTGAGGGCATCCTCGAACGTCAACCCGACGTTGATGGCTTTGGGGACGTTCTCGCCAAGAGGAGGGCTGAACCTGGCAACGGCCATACTTCCGAACGTCTGCTTTCTCCTGATGCTACTCATGTATCACTCCTTTCGACGACGAGTATGCCGCACTTCGCTCGACCTTCGGCAATCTCATATCGTCGCTAGCTGCGTGCCGGTGCGCGGTGCCCGCGCTTGCGCAGCCCATACAACCCGAAGCCGACCCTCACAAAACGCGACCGTTCTCCACGGCGAGCTATGTCGGTTATCAACTGCGACGTCATCGTTCTGTAGGGAGTCTTGCCCTTTCCTTCGTAGAGTCCATTTCGCACTATTGCCGCCCAAATGTCGCAGGTGTGCATCGGTCCATCATGCGTCGTCAGAACCTTCGCGACGGCATCCTTGAACGTCATAGCAGTCTCCTCTCGCTCATCCGTCCTTGTGATTGGACTACGACTTGCTGTGATTCGGCCAAGGGGACATCACCTAGTTCGGCCCTCTACAATCGCAATCTCGTCCTTGGTCAGGCCGTAGAGTTGGCACACCACGCTCTCGAGCTCGTCTTCCAACTTGCTCGTGTCGGCGTTGAGATTCTTCCGTTTGGAGGTCATTATCCGCCTCACCGAACTGGAAACGCGCTCCTGCTCGCGAGGCTTGACGGACGGCACGGGCATCACACGCAGCTGGGGAGACTGGAATTGATAGTAGCCGCCACTCATACGCAATGCCCCGAAGAGAAGATCGTACACGAACATGAAGACCCGCGTGTTGCAGAGGCCGGCCACATAGAGGAGATCGACGCCTGGCTTCGGGTCATGAAAGCAGTTCGTGTTGAGGGACGCGTACTCACCCTTGTCGTCCAAGGCCGCTTCACACTCGCGTGCCATCTTTGCAAACAGAAGCTTTGGACTCCTGTACAACGTGGTTCTGGTCTCACTTACGTGTGCTTTTCTGAGAGGCAGGTACGGAGTCAGGAGGCCCCTTCCCGAGTGCGTCATTTCGGTCCTACCCCACAGAGTCACGTACCTTTCAATCGTCCCTGTGTTCACCACCTTGATGCCGTCCGATGTTTGCCGGGATGTTAGGTGACTTCCATAGTCATCGCTCTCAGCGGCCGTCGATGTAGCATTCACAGAACCGAGGTCGGCAAGCGTTACCGTGTTTCTGGTGAAACTGCGGAGCATCTGGACGTTGGGCGACAGCAGGAAGCCCCAGATGGACTCGGGAAGCTCATCGAGCCAGTCGTATGGGACCTCTAGCTTTCTATACGCATCCAGCGTGAAGTCCTGCAATTGCCGGCTCGTAGGAAGGAGGACCTCCACTGAATCAGAAGTCCCCCGGCGCCTCGATATGAGCGAGATGACCGGATAGACGGACGTCTCATCAAACACCGGGACGCAGGAAAGATCAGCCACCTTGTGGAGACAGCCGTTGTCTAGTATCCACCGACGAAGCCCCTCGGCGTACTTGGCGGCAAGGTACTTGTTCGGGGTTATGTAGCACAGCCAGCCGTCACTCGCGCATAGCCGCAGTCCTTGCTCTACGAAGGGCACATAGAGGTCATACGCACCGGTCGCAGACGTGAAGCGCGAATTCAGCGCATCGCGCATCGCACGGCCGTATGTCTTGGTGAATTCAAGGGCGCTGACGTAGGGAGGATTGCCAATCGCCACATCGAAGCCCCGCGAAAGCCCGAACATCCACTCGACATCGAAGAAACCAGCAGAGGAATTCTGGTCGTATGGATCCCATCCTGCTAGGATACGCGCGGTCTTGTCGGGCAGGCCGTCGTGCCGGAGCAGTTCGGCGACCTCGCGGCGCAGTTTGGCATCTTGCTCGCGCAGTTTCCGCTTGGTCTTGAGTGCGCGCGCCGTGAAGTGCTGCCTTCTCACGCCTGCGAGTTCCGTTTCAAGCCGCACAACATCAGAGTTCCGTATTGGCAGTTGGGCAGGACGCTCTATGCCGATAAGTGTGTTGGCAGCAACGAACTTGGTCTCCAGGTTTGGCAGGGCACGTATGCCTCTGTTTGGAGCGGCCTCGTCCAGCTTCTGTTCTACCACCAATGAGATGAAGAAGCGCATCTTGGCGATCTGCACGGCGATTGGCTGGATGTCGACTCCGTAGATGCAGTTCTCTATGAGGTAGAGCTTGCGGCCATAGTCCAACTCGTTGCGTTCAAATGCCTGCTCGATGTCAGCGATCGCTTTCTCGCGCAACATGCTGTCGGGGATTTCCGAGGCCTTGACGACCTGCTTCTCTTTCCACGCCTCGTTCTTAGGGTCCAGCTTACCCAAGACGTGCACCAGCTTGTGGAGGATTCCCATGGGGAAAGCGCCGGAGCCGACGGCCGGGTCAAGCACCTTTAGGACATCTATGGCCGCTATGAGGGCAGCAGATTCTGACGGCGAGAACTTGTGTGGTTCGGTCGTGTAGCTGAACAGATGCCGAAGACGTCCTTCGATGTCTTTCGCCCTTGGCACGGCCTCGGACAGTCTTGCTGCCAAGCATGCTATCAAGGCCTCGTCCGCCATGTAGTCCACAATCGGCCGAGGAGTAAAGAACGAGCCTGTCTCCTTGCGAGCTGTAGCCTGCGTCTCGGGGTTGTACGCTGCCAGCAAGTTCTCGAAGACCCGACCTGAGAGCTCGGGGTCCAGAGCCACCTCCTCTTCAATCGGTGTGTTCTCTGCGACCGTGAACTTGTAGTCCTCGAATGTGCGGAACAGGCCTCGCACATTCGTTCTCTTGAACTTAGCGTCTCCGTAGTCGTCGCTCAGATCGACGATGTCGTCTCTGCTAAAGAACAGGAAGTCTGGAACCGTTGGCTGGCTGTCAGCGCGGCGCGAGAAACCATCTACGCGGCGATAACGTGGGCTGACTTCCGCTCCAAAGTCCCTGTCGAGACACTCAAACAGCCCGCCATTCAGGAAGGGTATGGTCTTGAACAGGCCGAGCGCCCTGTCCGGCTTGCTGAAGCACTCGCGGAAGCGGTATAGCCCGTGTGACATGAAATCGTCTCTTCCGATTGCCCAGGCGCGTTCATTCATCTCGGTGTTGAGCGTGGCGAAGAACAGGTTCTGCAGGATAGCTCGGTAGAAGACCGAGTTCTTGTCCCGCTGCGAATCGGGAGCATGTCCCTCGGTTAGTTGAAATTCCTAGCGGCTCCCACATCACTTTAGGCAACTCTCTCTGTTGCGTCAATTTCTTTCGGTGACGCGGGCCGTTCCAGTGCACTCAGCA
>VGIR01000052.1 GCA_016867815.1 candidate division WOR-3 bacterium
CAAGGTCGCGTAGAGGACAGGCTACAAACAGGTCCTCTTGCCAGCGGTCTTGATGTCCAATCAAGGTCGGGCTCCTTTCGGTGGCATCCAACCTTCAGACGGCTGACATACTTACATGGTTGCATCAAAAGAGGGTTTTTCAACAGCCCCACAGTCACCTATTACGGAGCGATGTCAAGGCGCGACGGGTGAGGACGGTGAGATGGACTTCGACACTTTCAGTCGTGTTGGCCGAGCATAGGGAGGAACAGGTATGAGGATAGCGAAGCTGCTGATTGCCGTGGTACTCGCCTGCGCGGGCGGCGGCAAGGTTGACAGGTACGTGAAGGAGGCCGGCGCGTTCGCGAAGTCGGACAAGGCGGATAGCGCGGTCTTGGTCATGCGGCAGGCAGTGAAGGAATACCCGCGGAGCACCCGCGCCCATGCCTACCTGGGCCTCTACCTCGGGATGTCGGCGGGCCGCACGCGTGACTTCTCGGAGGCCAGCACACTGATACAATCCGCGTTCGCCCAGCTCGACCAGGCCGCCGCGATCGACTCGCTCGACATCGACACCCGGTACGTTCGCGGCCTGCTGAGCGTGCAGGTGCCGGACTTCTTCCTGCGGCTGGAGCCGGGCGTGCGCGACCTAGAGTTCATCCTCACCCGCTCCGAGAAGACTGGAAAGCCGCTGGACGAGGAGCGGCTGGTGAGCGTCTGGTCGTTGCTCGGCAGCGGGTACCAGAAGCAGGAGAGGATGGACAAGGCGGCGCAGGCGTGGCAGCGGGTAGTTGAGTTCGCTACCGATACCGCGGTCGTGGCCCAGGCCAGGGCCCGGCTGGCGGCAATCGGCGCGATGCCGGCGGAGTCGTCCGACCTGCCTGACGACCCGGCGGCGTTGTGGGAGCTGGGCCGGAGCCGGATCGCTGCCGGAGACACGAGCGGCGCAGTCGGGCCGCTGCGCAAGGCGGCCGGCCTCGACTCGACGAATCTCGAAGGTCTGAGGCTGCTCGCCGGTGTGCTCCATCGCGTGGTCGCGTTTGGCTATGACGAACGCATCGCGCTCAACACTGACTTGCGCACGCGGCTAGCATTCGAGTATTACCACGTTCTGGATCGGATGGTCGGACTGTCGCCAGAGGATATCGAACTCCGGCTGACGCGCGGTGCAGCCGGCGTCAACACACCTTTCTTCGTCGGCAAGCTCGACGCGGCGATCAAGGACCTGGAAGCCGTGGTTGCGGCGTGCACGAGCAGCGAAACCAAGGCCGAGGCGCTGTACCTGATGGGGCGCGCGTACCGGCAGAAGGGGACGAGCTACTGGGTCAATGTCGCGACCAAGTTCGGGAAGACCGGGGCGGCAAAGGAAGTGCTCGCTGCGATGCGGCCCCCGCTGGCTGAGTTCGATCCGGCCAAGGTCGAGAAGCCGGTAGTGGTGGTCAGCTTCGTGCTCGGATTCCAGGACGAGCTGGCGCCCCAGACCGCAGTCTGGGTTGAGGACGATAAGGGCGGATATGTCAGGACGCTGTACGTCTCCGGGTTCAGCGGTCACGCCAAGAAGGCTCAAGTGGACCTGCCGTTCTGGGCCCGCAGCTCGGAATTCCGCAGCTGCGATGCCGTGACCGGTGCGAGCATCGACCTCGGTCAGCATATCTACACGTGGGACTTGAAGGACCTTGACGGCAGAACGGTGCAGCCCGGGAACTACGTGATCAAGGTGGAATCGTCGTGGTGGCCCAGCATGAAAGCTGATGTCGCCTCGGTGCAGCTCGCCGTCGGTGGGCGAGAAGCTCGTGCTCGCGCCGAACCCAGAGACCTCATTCCGTTCCTGGACGCGCACTTCATACCGCGGAATTCGGAGTAGGACCAGGAGCTGACCTGGGACAATACACCCCGTTCAGTGACTGTGGCCAGCGCATGGTGACACTTCAGATTGCAGGTTGAAGATTGCAGACGTGTGGGCGAGGCGCGACAGGGAGAACCAACGGCTTGCAGCCGGCAGTCTGAGCGGATGAGTTGAGCACCGTGTCAACCGGTAGCGACAAGTTCGAGCCGCCGAAGGACCGAAAGCGGCTTCGCATGGTTCTCGACCTCGGCACCGCTTCAGGTCTCTCCGACATTGCCTGTCGGACGGCAGCCCCGTCGGACAAGGAGGCGCTGGCCGCGCTGATGCTGGATGCCTACCGCGGTACGATTGACTACGACGGCGAGACGCTCGACGACGCGCTCCGGGAGATTGGCCATGTGTACGCAGGCTCCTACGGCCGATTCCTGGGAGACTGCTCGTTTGTCCTTGACGGTGAGGCAGGACTCAGCTCGGCCTGCCTGGTGACGCTGTTCAACGAGGGCGAGCCTGACGAGACTCCGCTTCTGGCCTTTGCGATGACCCGCAAACGCGACCAGCGCCGGGGTTTGTCGTCAGCGCTCATTCTCCGCTCGGTCGATGCCCTCTCCGGGCTGGGCTATTCCCGTCTCTCGCTCGCGGTCACGGCTGACAACTTGCCGGCCTGCCGCCTCTATGAAAGGCTCGGCTTTCGTCCTTGGCGACGATGAGCGATGAATGATGAGTGTGGAGAGATGAGCACGGAGCCTTGGTCGCCGGTGTTTCTCTTCCATGGAGGCTGAGTTTGTGTTGCCGGGCCGATTGGAGAGGCTGAGGCCGACGGCTGGTTAGGACATGGCTGAATTCCAGGTGTCGGCCGCCGTCCGGTCAGTTTGACTGGGGGAATCCACACCGCATAATCGCTGGTGCCCACCAAGAGAGCAAACCGCAGAGTTCGGCGCTCGTCGTCGAAGCGTGTTCCGGTGAAGAAGGGCAGGATAGTAGTATCGAAGAACGGGCCGTATCTCGTCTCGGGCGACCTGCCGTTGCGGAAGGAGATCTCGGTCGTTGGCGTGGAAGGAGAACCGGAGAAGTGGCGCAAAGGCGGCAAGTACCGGGTCGGGCCGAGCTACAGACTGTGCCGCTGTGGTCGTTCAGAAGAGAAGCCCTTCTGTGACGACGCGCACGCCCGCGTCCGCTTTGACGGCTCCGAGAAGGCCAGCCGCAGGTCCTTCGACGAGCAGGCTGAGACGACGCGGGGACCTGCAATCGACCTCAAGGATGCAGAGTCGCTATGTTCCTACGCCCGCTTCTGTCACCCCAGGGGCGGAACCTGGGAACTGACCCTGAATTCGGATGACCCCGCGAAGAGGAAGAGCGCGATTCGGCAGGCCGGCAACTGCCCTTCGGGCAGATTGGTGGTTTGCGACAGGAAAACAGGCAAGCCGATCGAGCCGAAGTACAGACCTTCGCTCAGTCTGACGGAGGACCCGCAGGTGAAGGTGAGTGGACCGATCTGGGTTAAGGGTGGCGTCCCGATAGAGTCTGCAGACGGCCGGGCCTACGAACTGAGGAACCGGGTGACGCTCTGTCGCTGCGGCGGGTCGAAGAACAAGCCGTACTGCGACGGCACCCACATCCGAACCGGGCTCCGGGACGGCGGCAGGGCGTGACTGGACACCCGATCTCAACTGAAGGCTCACTGCCCGAGGCCCTGTGAAGAACCCGCTCGACTCGACATTCGATAAGAAGGACCCATACAAGATCCTGGGCGTGACGGCCGGTGCGTCTCCTGCCGACATCCGCCGGGCCTACCTGGGTCTGGCCCGGTGCAACCATCCCAACCTCTTTGCCACGGACGCGGAGAAGTACCGCACCTCGACCGAGTTGATGCAGGACATCAACGCCGCCTACGAGTTGCTCAGCGACCCGGGCCGGCGGGAACTCTGGAACCGCCAGCACGCGGTTGTGCCGAGCCCGGGGCGGGCGACGCGCCGGGAGCAGGAACTGAGGAAGTACTATGATGCCCAGTTGCTCCAACGCGTCATCCGGATGTACAACGGGTTCGTGAGTTCGCTGCTTACCGCCGAAGAGCGACTGAGGGCGACCCGGAGGATTGAGAAGTTCCAGGTCAGTCGGGCCGGCTCCGCGTACATAAGAGAGCTGGCCACCCGGCACTACCGCGAAGTTATGGAGTTTCTTAAGTCAGACAAGCGGATTTCCGTCTATGACGACGGGCTGGTCGAGATCATGCTGCTCTACAAAGGTGCGTTCGAGGTTTCGCCCGGGAGCGTTTTCGTAACCTATGCCTACATCTGCTACCGGGACAACCACGGCAGGATTCCGGCCGGACTCGACGCCAGGCCGACACCGCAACCGGGCACGGGTGACGGAGTGATCCGGCTGCGATTGCCGGGGCCGCGTTGTGACTCGGCGTCGAAGCCGACAAAGGGACTCGGGACCCAGGTCTGGGAATGGCTCATGGCCAAGCCCGGCGACCACCGTCCATGAGGAATCCGGATCCGCACGACTCCGGGCACGACGAGAGCAGGGCAGACGACAAGACTCGCTCTCCGGCGTGACGGGAAGATGGCTTGTGGGATTGAGATAGTCGATTGCCCACTGGCGGCGTCGTCGCACGGGCATTCGCAGCGAGCAATCGAAAGCAGACGGCCGTGAGGTGACTCGGGATTGCCGCGTCGAGGTGTCGGGCGCATTCTGTCTCCGGCTGTCCCTCGCAGCGCACCTGGGTCTTCGAGCCACAACTGCAGTTGAAGTGAAGAGAGCCCGGCGCGGTCAGTCTGTGCTAGAGCCTGGGCTGTGGCTCCGGGAATAGAGCCGCCTGTGGCTTGTATATAGGGTGATGTTTACAGGAGGTTCTATGAACCGCATACTGATTCCGTTGGCGCTGGCCGGCCTGGTGGCCGGGTGCTCTATGCCCAGTCTGTTCGGGCAGCAGGCGAGCGAACCGGTCGCGTCTGAACCCGCAAGGACAACGGTTGTGCGCGAGGTGTATCACGAGACTCCGGTCTACTATGTGGATACGGTGTACATGGCAGAGGAGCCCGCGCCGGTACAGCCGGTCTACGTGGAGGAGCACAACGAGTACAGTGAATACAACGAATACAACCAGTACAACCAGTACAATCAGTACAACGAGCACAGCGAGACCTACGTCTACGTGCGCGAGCACGGAAAGAGACCGTCCTCGCGTCACTACGAGCCGGGGTCGCATCGAGAGCGCGGGCAGCAGCCGCGAGACCGGCGAGGCAGTGGTGGTTCGCCAGGAGACCGGAATCAACCGAGCGATCCGGAGGGACCACGCACGATCAATCCGCGGCCCCCGGTGAAGAAGGTGAACGTGCCGGCTGTGAACGAGCACAGGCAATCGCCGGTACCGCCGACACAGCCGACGCCGCCGCCGCACCAGGCTCCTGCGCCGGACGGCAGCGTCCAGGTCAAGCCGGCTCAGAACGAAGCACCGAAGCAGGCTCCCGCGTCCAAGATCGAGAGACCGCAGGCGCCGTCCTCTGATGGCGTCCAGATCGGCCTGGCTCAGGCAGGCCGGAAGTGAGGCCCGCCCAGGCTTAAGACCGACAGCATTCGTGAAGCAGAGGCGGGCGAACCCCGCCTCTGCTCGTCCTTCGGGTTTGCGCGCGACGGAGCAAGCCCGAATTCCTCGTGCTGCTAAATCAGGTGCACTGCGGGAGTGACGTAGTGGTAGCGGTGCGGTCCCGGGTGCTGCCCGGTGAGGGATATCCCGGGAATGACGTAGTGGTAGCGGAATGGCGGTGGAGATACCAGAACGGCCAGGATACTGTGGGCGAGGGCCGGCGCAATCCCCGCGGTTGTTTGTGCGCGAGCCCCTGCGGCTCCCGACACCGTAGTGCCGGGCGAGCCGCTCAGGGCCGTTGCGCCACCGAGCCTCCGGGCATCGGCCTGCGGGGCGGCCAGTATGCAGACTAGGCATATCAGGATGCAGGTACGCATTTTCTCCTCCTACTTTAGCTTGATGACCTTGCGTCCGGGTGATTCCACCCAGCGCTGATTGCCTGATTCCGAACGACATCCTATGTAGTACACGCCGGCAGCGAGGCGCGAGACATCGTTCGCGCCGGGCGTGAGACCGAGGACGGTTCGGCCATCGATTGAGAATAGCGAATAGCGAGCAGGGAACGAGGGTGGTGGAAGAAAGAGCACGTTGCGAGCGACGGTCGCCTGGGAGCGGATCTCCGCTGGCCACGGCAAGGGCCTGTCTTCGATGCCGGCTGCCCAGTCCAGCAGCGCGGGTGCGATGACACCCAGGATCGAGCCGTGGGCGGCTCCGACGTTACACAGTACGACCACGCCGGTGTTGTCGGGACGGCAGAAGCCGATCCAGGTGCTGATGCCGTTCCACGCCCCGCCGTGAGACCAGACCTCGTGCTGCCCGATGTATTCGTGAAACCAGACCAGCCCGATCCCGACCGGGTGTTGGACCGTGGTCATCATCGCCACCGTAGTGCTGTCGAGCACCCTCGTGCCGTCCAACTCGCCCCAGCCAAGCATCATGCTCAGGAACCGGCCAAGCTGCGCTGCGCTTGACTTCATCGTGCCTGCCGGCACGTCGGGCAGGCTCTGGTGCCCGAAGCGCGAGTACTGACCTCCGGAGAATCTGTAGGGCATCGCCATTGAGTTGGTGTCGATGTCGCGGAAGTACCAGACGGTCCGCTCCATCCCCAGCGGCAGGAAGAGCGAGTCGCGCGTGTAGTGGTGGAAGCTGTCGGACAGCGTTTCGACCAGGTAGCCGGCAAGCGCGATGGCGAGGTTGCTGTAGCTGAACTCACCACCCGGCGGCCACGAGCAGAAGTTGTTCGCGCTGTCATAGAACTCGCCGCCCGGCACGAGGTACCCTTCTACGAATCGGCGCAGGCCCACGTCCGGGTCGCCCTGACGCTGCAGCGCCTGGAAGGTCGGCCAGTAGTCAGCAATGCCTGATGTGTGCGTCAGCAGCATCCGGAACGTGATGGGGGCAGACCGGTAACTGGGGTGGCGGACTGCGAACGGCAGGCTGGCATTGATGTTGTCATCGAGTCCGAACACACCCCGCTCGCACAACTGCATCAGCGCCGTGGCGGTTGCGGTCTTGGACACCGAGGCCAGGTCGAACACGGTCGAGTCAACCACGGGGATGCTGTCTTCCAACCGGGCAAAGCCGTACTCGCCGTGCCAGGTCAGTTCACCGCCGCGGACCACGCAGGCAGCCAGGCCCGGTATATGGTAGGTGGCCATCTCGGCCTGGATAAGCGAGTCGAGTTCGGGTGCGGTCGAGTTGCGACGCGGCACTGCGAGAACCATGCTGATGATCGCCAGAGCCGCCAGCAAGATTGAGAGACGCATTCCGGCCTCCTATTCCGCAACCACGACTTTGCCGGTATGACCTTCGTCTCGGGCAGAGTTGCGTCTGACAAAGTAGACTCCCGGCACCAGCGACCGTACATCGTTCGCACCCGGCCGCAGTTCCATGACCTTGCGGCCGGTGGCATCCAGCATCCAGCAGGGGCGCTTCGGATCCGAGGACTCGGGCAGGAAGAGCAGATCGCGGACGACGGTTGGGAATCGGCTGGCAGTTCGCAGTCTGTCGGGTGGCCGATCGCTCGTTCCGGCGTGCGGCGAGAGCGTTGCCCAGATGCGCGGGCTGTTGTAGGGCACATCGTCCACGACACCGGTCCATCCGCTGCAGGCGAGCAGCATCTTGCCGCCGCTGCCACGGGCGAGGACCGGGTTGACCTGGTAGCCCTGCTGGGTGACCGCGGCAAACGTGTCCAGCACCGTTCCCTCGCGGGTTACCCGCGCACCGTAGAGGTCCCGCTCTCCGTTGCGCTCGTCCTGCCAGACGACGAGGAAGTCGGTCCCGTCGTACTCGATCGTCGGGCAGTCCTGTGCCCCCGGCGCACGGCAGATCTCGAGGCCGACGGTATCCAGCACGGTGCCGTTTCCGGTGACACGCGCGCCATAGATGTCGCGGTCAGCGTTTCGCCAGTCAGACCAGACGACAAAGAAGCCGTCGTCGCCCGATGCGGCTGCCGGCTGTTGCTGCGTGCCCGTGGCCGTAGATACGGCCAGGCCGCCGGTATCGAGCACGACTCCTTGACGGCTGACCCGCGCGCCGTAGATGTCCCTGACTCCAACATCCTGGTCCTGCCACAGTACGAGGTAGTCTGTGCCGTTGCAGGCAACTGCGGGCGTGACTTGGTCGCCGGACGAAGTGCACACAGCTACGCCCGCGGTGTCGAGTACGGTTCCGCTCTGCGAGACGCGTGCGCAGTAGATGTCGTAGCTGCTGTTGCGCCAGTCCTGCCACGCGACCAGGAAGTCGGTGCCGTCGCTACTGACTTCCGGCGCGCACTGCTCCCACGGCGAGCCCGATACCAAGATACCGGCGGTGTCGAGAACCACGCCGTCGTGGTCTACCCGCGCGCCGCAGACGTCCCGCTCACGGTACTTCCCTTCCTCCCAGACTACCAGGGAATTCGCGTCGCCGTGCGCCGCCGCTGGAACGGTCTGTTCGCCGCCCGACGGCGAAATCCGGACAACGGTCGAATCGATCACCCTTCCTTCGGGCGTTACCCTGACACCGTAGATGTCACAGGTGCCGGCGCGGCTTTCCCCCCAGACGACCAGGAAGTCCGTTGCGCCGAACGCCGCATCCGGCAGCTTCTGCGAGACGGCGGCGTTCGATACGGGGATGCCCATCGGATCCAGCGCGTTGCCGTCCCCATCAACGCGTGCCACAGAGACACTATGATCTGCCATGCCGGCCCGCACGTCGTTCCACGCTACCACGCGGTGCATGCCGTCGAACGCGATGGCGGGACTACCGGCGTACTCGCCGCCCCGGGAGATATGGAATCCGGGCACGTCGATCACGGTTCCGTCAGTTGCGACGCGCCCGCCAAACACATTGCCGTGGGCGACGGCGTCGGTCCACACGACCAGGTACTGCGTTCCGTCGAACGCGATCTTGGGATCGAACTCGTACCACGTGCTCGTCGCGACAGCGAACCCGGCCGAGTCCAGCACCTCGCCGTCGTGCGTGATGCGGGAACCGTAGATGTCAGTAGTGGGGCCGCCGCGCCTGTCTTCCCAGACGACCAGCGCCTCGTCAATGCCGAGCGCAATCGCGGGGCTGCCCTGCCAGTCCTGCGCCAGGGAGATTGGGAAACCCGCGGAGTCCAGCAGCGTGCCTTCCGAATCAACCCGCGCGCCGTATATGTCGCCGTACGGGCTGTTCCGGGTGTCCGCCCAGACGAGTTGCACGTTCGACCCATCGTAGCACACGGCCGGGGCTGTCTGGTCGGCCGAGTCCGTCAGCAGCGCGATGCCTGACGGGTCAAGCACCGAACCGTCCTGAGTGACTCGCGCGCCGTAGATGTCGGCGCCTACGCTCCGCAGATCGCTCCATACCACGAGGTAGTTCGTACCGTCGAACGCAATCGCCGGTTCGCCCTGATACCCGGACGCAGTTGAAACCGGTATTCCCTCCGGGTCGAGAACCGAACCGTCAGAAGTCACGCGGCAGACGTAGATATCCCCCGAGTCAGCGCGCAGGTCAGTCCAGGCGACGAGGTAGTCGGTGCCGTCGGAGGAGACCGCGGGAAGCGTCTGCAAGTTCGCAGCCGCCGATATCACCAGTCCGGCCGCGTCGAGAACCGTGCCTGACGCGGACTGTCCGACGAATCGGGTACCGTAGATGTCTGAGCTTGAGCCGCTGCGCTCGTCGGCCCAGGCAATCAGCGAGTTTGCGCTGTTGGATGCCATCGCAGCGTGGAGCTGATTCTGCTCGGCTGGTGCGTAGACGACCCCGGGGTCGACCATGAACTCACCAGTATTGGCGCTGGCCAGAGCAGTTGCGGCCAGCATCGCCAAGGTGCTCAGTCTCATTCCTTCCTCCTGGTTCGTGGGACGGCGCGTTGCTGCCTATCTCTCGGGGATCAGTGAACTTCCCTTTCATATGCTCATCGATTGGAGGGCAGCGGGATGTTGCCTTCTCTTGCGTATAGGCCGGCCGCTCCGCCGGCTCACCGCGGCTTGGATTCGGAGCCGGCTGCCGACCAACGCAGTATGCCGTCCCGGCTACTGTTGTTTGGACGAGCGCGGTCAGCGGATTGTTACGCTGACCGCGCGTTGGGGGACTTCGGTCGCGTGCGTTCTACCTTGTCACCACGACCTTCCGGATCGCTCGGGCGCCGGTCTCGCGCACGAAGTACACTCCGGGCGGCAGCCCACGTACGTCGTTCGCGCCGGGTCGCAGGACCATCACATGCCGTCCCACTGCACTGAGCAGCCGGCTTGTGGCCTGAGGCCTGTGGCTTGAGGCTCCCGGCAGGAAGAGCACGTTGCGCACGACGGTTGGGAGGGTCTGCGTCATTTCCACTTGTGACTTTGCACTTTCCTCAATGCCATACGGCTCGCCGAGGTCAGTCAGCACCTTGATTGCCACCGGTCGGGCCTCGGCATCCTTGGTGTAGTAGAACGGGAAGCCGAAGAAGACTGCCTTGCTATTCCATCGGATGCCGACCGGCCTGCCTTCGAACGAGTCGTTGACGAAGGAGTTGAAGCGCAGGACTGTGTCGGCGTCGAGCACGGCGAATGCGTCGACGTAGGGGAGGCGTCCGTGCGCGGACGGGTAGAGCTTGGCTGAGTCCACCGACACGTCCGGGTATCCTGAGAATCCGGTCGCGCCCTCGAAGTCGAACCATGACTGGTTGAACCCGGCAGTGATGCGCAGGTTGTCGTATGCGAACTGGCCGGGCACGAACGTGAATGGGTACTGGCCGCTGCCGACGAGGGCGAGAACCGGTTTCCAGCCGACAAGCCAGAGCTTTCCGCCGTAGGTCAGGTAGTTCGCGACCCCACCCAGGGCCGGGAGGAGCTGCTGCTGGGAGTAGTCATCTCCGTGCCAGACGATGGTCGAGTATGGGCCGATGTCGCCGGCAAGCGGCACGCCGAGCTGCGTCGCGTCCCAGTCTGTGTAGCCAAAGCCGCGCAGCATCTCGTGATAGAAACCATCGACCTGAGCGTCGGACGGGTTGCCGGGCACGCCGGTGCCATTCCTGGTTTCGTCTACGAGCAGGATGCCGTGGTCCAGGGAAATCGGCTTGCCCCGGGCGAGTGCCGACTGCCGGCTCTCGTTGTCCTGCGTATCTACCGCCGTGACCGCATACCAGTACATCGTGTCGGACAGCAGACCGGAGTCGCGGTACGCCGTGTCGGTGATGACTGAGGCGTTGATGCAGACGAGGTCCGAGGTGTCGGTGCCTCGGTAGAGGTTGTAGCCCGCGAGGTCGAGCTCGCGGTTCTCACGCCACGCTAGTCCCATCCCGAAGTAGAAAGGCATCGCTTGCAGGCTCTCCGGCGCAAGCGGCAACAGGCGTGGCGTCGCACTCGCTTCTACCGACGGCGGGCCCTCGAAACCGTTCGAGTCACGGGCCACGACCACGCCATAGTAGCAGGTGTCGGTCTGGAGTCCGTCTATCTGGTACGAGGTAGCGAGGCCGAGCGATATGGAATCGGTGTAGATACCGGCAGCCTTACCCCAGAGCAGCTTGTACCCGGCAAGGTCGGGCTCCGTGTTCGCCTGCCAGCTTGCGACGAGGCTGGCGCCGCTGCCTGCGTCCTGAAGTGCGAAGCCCGCGGGCGCGAGGGGCGCGACCGCGAGCGAGGCGAGCGTGGCCACTGCCATCCGTGTGACCTCGGCCGCAAGCGGCATCGAGAGGCGATAGAGCGAATCGTGGCTTGTGTGGTACCAGACGTACGGCTCGCTGCCGTATTCGTATCCGGATGTTGCCATGTACCCCTGGGTCTCGAACGAGCGCGAGTCCGAAGGGAAACTGCGGTACGATTCGCTGTGTCCCAGCGACGTGTAGGTCGAGGCAATCTGCGCCTCGTACTGGACGAAGCGCCGGGCCGCGGGCAGCCCTACCAGGCGCACGCCCCAACTGCCGCCCGGCCAGGCAATCATGTCGAAGTTGAAGACGCAGACGATATCGTCACCCCGCGCCCGTGCCTCTCTTGCGTAGTGGTCGGAACCGTTCAGAGCTATGTCCTCGCCGGTGAAGGCGATGAACTTCACCGTGCAGTCGAGGCTCTCGCCGACAAGCACGCGCGCCGCCTCGATGGCGGCACAGGTGCCGGAGCCGTTGTCCTCGCAGCCCGGCGCGAGGCTGTCCGGAATCTCGGAGGTCGCGTCCATGTGGCCGCAGATGATGAGGATCTTCTCCGGGTGTGTCTTGCCGAGTACCGAGCCGACGACGTTCCGCCAGGTGTCGCCCGACGCAGGATACGAGTCGAGTTCAACCGAGTCGAGACCGAGCGACGTGAAGTAGCTCGCCACGTACTCCTCGGCGCGGCGGCAGGAATCAGTGGGCGAATAGCGGGTGGCGAAGTCCTGCAGCCGCTGGAGCCGGGCCTGGATTGAATCCGGGCTGACCTTGGCAATCAGGCGCTGGATGAAGGTGTCTTGAGAAAGAAGTCCGAAGTCCGAATGACAAATGTCGAATGGCGGATTCCGGTCCCAGACAGAGTCCAGGGGCATCGCAGACTGGCCGGAAGACGGGGACTGTACCACGCCAAGTTCGACGTGGGCGCTCCGAGGGGCTGTCCCCAGGTTTCCGGCCGGGGCCGAAGCGGCGAGGACTGCAATGTACAGGAATACGCTTGTTTTCACGAGTCAGTTTCGGCGGTTTGGGCCGCGTGTCAAGCCGGTGCGGGTCTGCCCCTCACCCTCTTCCCGCGGGGGAGAGGGAATGGAGTGAGGGGTAGTCAACTGCGCTTGACAACCGGCGGTTCTCGGGCCAGCATTAGGCATGAGAACAATTGCTGTTGTCCTTCTTCTGTTCCCAGTCCTCGCGCTCGCTCAGAGCTGTCCGGGCTGCCCTAACAGCGGCAAAGAGGCCGAGCCCTGCCACTGGCTGGAGGTCACCGGTATCGTGCCTGACGGGCCGGCGGCAAGGGCCGGAATCCGGGTCGGCGACGCGCTGGCGAGCTATGACGGCAAGCCGATGGGCTGCCGGGCCGAACTGAGCGCAGCGCAGGCAGCGGTGCAGGTTGACTCGGTCGTGGCTTCGTTCCGGCGCGGGAACAAGGAACTGAACTTCGTGCTGCCCAAAGGGAAGCTTGGGATTCACTTCGCCGAGTGGATGAACGACCTGCGGCCCGACTCGGGCGCGAAGCTGATAGCGGGCGTGCCGAACCTGAGCTGGAACGAGATGAACAGCTTCATGGGCGCGCTCCAGGCAGTTGGACACAGGATCGGCGACCATTCGGGTTACGCGTTCCTGTCCGGGGTCTCCGGCGCGGCATTCCGCACCCAGTTCTTTGATACCTGGTGCCCGAGCTCGCCGGACGCGACTGTAGGCTTTGACGCCGGAACGGCCGCCCTGAAGGCGCGGGGGCTGGACGCGACCTGGCTCCACGTATCGAGCGATGGCAAGAACAAACCGCAGATAGTCGCCGCCATCAAGAAGAGCATCGACGCCGGTATGCCGGTCCTGGCCATTGACCTGATTGAGACGCCAGAATGGGGCATCATCATCGGGTACCAGAAGAACGGCGAGGAGCTGCTCTGCCGTACGTACTTCGACAAGCGGAAGGGTTTCGACGTCGCCCGGAAGTTCCCGTTTGCGGTTGCCATACTGAAGCGGGAAGGCAAAGTGCCGGACGATGGAGCGAGCGTCAAGCAGGGTTTCCGCATCGTGGTCGAGAACCTGACGACGCCCAAGTACGGCGAGTACTACTCCGGGCTTGTCGCCTTCGACAAGTGGATGGCGCGGCTGCGCGACGACGACTTCACCCAGCTAGACAGCGCCAAGTTGTCGAACGTGATACAGGCCAACTACTGGACGTTCTCGCGGCTGGTTGCCGACCGGAAGACCGGCATCGAGTACCTTGGCATCGTGGCTCAGCAGATGCCGGGCCTGGAAGCCAAGACTGGAGCAGTGGCGGCGCTGTACCAGCGGGAGGTCGAGATACTGGAGCCGCTGCTCGAAGAAATGCCATGCCCGGGCAGCGTCGTGCCCGGCTGGCTGTGGGAGAAGGCGGACCGGGACAAGGAGATCTCCGCGCTCGCCGCCGCGCGCGCCATCGAGGAACAGGCTCTTCCGCTGTGGAAGGACCTGGCCAAGGCGAAGTGACCGAGACCAAGCACGAATGACGAAGTTCGAAATCCGAATCAAGCTCGAAACGAGGAGAATTCCCAGTTCGGGCTTCGGGCTTCTCCTCATTCACTCGTCATTCTGGTTTCGGACTTCGGGTTTGGCCCTGTCGGGACGTGGAGTATGCTAGAGGGATACCGCCCCGAGTACTTCCGCGAGGTGGCTTCCTTCGCGCGCAGGTGCCCCAACTTCTTCTACGTCACGCTCATCATCAAGGCGCATACGAAGCAGGGCTTCCCCGGTGAGTGCCACGTCTGGCGCGAGGACGGCCGCATCGTCGCCTTCTCCGCCGTCGCGTTCCTGAACCCGGACGACGCCTGGCTCTGGGGGATGAGGGTTGACCCTGAGTTTCGCAACAAGGGCGTGGCCGCCAGGTTCACGGAAGAGCAACTGCGCATCGCCAAAGCGGCCGGCCGCACCTGGGCCGGGCTGAACACACTCGACCACCGCAAGCCCGCGCCAACGTTCCGCGTGATGGAGAAGTTGGGATTCCGGCTGGAGGACACGTATGCGGACGATGTCTACTGGCGCAGGCCCAAACACGTGGCTCGGCCGCGGCTCGCGCCCTTTCGCGACTTCTACAGCCACTCGTCATCGCTTGGCCGCAGGACGTATTTCCACCAGCACCCGGGCTGGTTCTGCTCGCGGCTGATACCGCAGCGTCGGCGGGAAGTGAATCGGCTCGGGTTCACACTCGACGGTGTGCCGCTGATGGTCCGGCGCCGGCGGTACGTAGAGAAGGGCCGGCGCTACTCAGGCGTAACCGTCAACCTGTTCGACCGGCCGCCGGACTTCGCGACGCTCGTGCCGCGACTGCTTGCGCTCGTGCCCAAGCGTGGTCATATGGTCGTGAACTACCCGGTCGAGTGGCAGGACCAGTTCCGTGCTGCAGCAAGGGCCGCGGTTCCGAAGATGAAGAAGAACCGCGGCTACTGGCCCAGTGTCTGGCGCATCTACGGCAAAGAGCTGACGTAGTCGGCAGCTCGCATTCTCGCTTTTCCACGTTTTCCCTTTGGCTTGTTCACATCGTCCGCATTATACAGTTCTGTATAATGCGGGTCACCGGGCTAGAAGTGGCATAAGTGGAACAGGTAGAGGAGGTTGGGGTCATCCTGAGATCAGCCCCGGGGGTCGCCCCGGGGACGGCTCCCAAGGCGGTTCCCGAAGTCATCTGGAAGGGGACTCGGAAGGCGATTCCGACTGCGATATCCGAGGCGATTTGCGCCGCAACTTGCCGGAGGATTCTGAAGGTGACTCAGAACGCAGCGGCCGGAGTCCATCGGAACGCGACTCCCACTACCACCTCCGTCGGCACTCCGAAGGTGATTCGCGGGGCAGCCCGCGGAGCAACTCGCAGGGCAACCTGCAGGATCACTTGCCGGTTTACTCGCAGGGTGACGTGCCGGACCGCATCCGGAGTCCGTTGTCCTGATGGCATGTTGTGGAGAGCGGTGTCCCTCTAGTGCGTCCGGTCGGGCGCGAGCTTCGTGAGGAACATGTGGCCGCTGGTGCCGCTGCCGCTCGGCACGTTGCGCTCCCCGGTGACTATGTACCCGCCATCCCGTGTGCGGCGCACGCACGCAGCGCTGCCATCGAAGAGGGTCAAGGTCCACACCGCTATCGGGCTCGACGTGGCTCGGAGGACGATGGCCTTGGCGTCGTGCTCGGGAGTGACATAGTTGCCGGCCACAACGTAGTCTCCAGCAGCGGTCTGCTCGACCCAATGTCCGCCAGTTGTTGGACCTGCAACCAAGTTGCTTTCATACCACACTCTTGTGCCACTGGCATCGGTCTTGAAGAGGTAGATGAACCCGTAGTCTTCCCGCGGTCCGGTTGCGACATACCCGCCGTCCGGCGTCTGCAACACCGAGTTGGCGCAGACCACGTCGTCGAAAGTCTTCAGCCACTGCTGGTTGCCTTGGGAGTCGACTTTGAGCAGGGTCCGCGTGCCGATGATGTAGCCGCCATCGGACGTCACGCGAATCGAACCCCTGTCGTAGTTCGCCTCCACAATCTCGATCGGGTATCGTCTGAACCACTGGCGTCGACCGAGACCGTCGGTCTTGAAAAGGATGACCGCGTTGTCGCTCAGGATCGTGGTGCCGAGCACGGCGTATCCTCCATCGCTCGTCTGCACTATCGAGTGTCCGCGTGCGCCAAGCCAGAAGTCGGCGCCGCTCACGTCGCTCAGCCAGTCGACGTTCCCTTGTCCATCGATCTTCACCAGGTAGATATCCCAGCGGTCCGGGTCTTCCGAAGGCCCTTCCCCCACCACTATGTACCCGCCGTCAGACGTCTGCTGCCCCGAGTATGCTCGAAGCTGACCAGCGCCGATCAGGATCTTCGTCCAGGTCACGTCTCCGCTCGAGTTGGTCTTGACGAGCAACGTCCTAAGATCGTGTTCGGCGGTGGTTGTCTGCCCTACGACGAAGTAACCGCCATCCGTTGTCTGCTCCACGTACCAGCCCTCGGCATTGCCGTCGCCCGCGAAGGTTCTTGTCCACTGAATCACTGGCGGGTCGATGAAGTAGGGACGGAAGTCAGCTATCGGCCTGGGAGCGACCGAAGGAGAATCGCCGCCCCTCGGTTTCCGCTGCTCTGATCTCCTGCTCGAGCAACCGACAGATGACAAGTCTCCGATCAGAAGCGCAGCGGCAGCTAGTAGGCATGTCACGCGTATCCGTGTCCTCAAACCACTAGCGTGGCCAGAGCCGTTGGGCCGTAGCATGGTGGTGGGAACAGGCTATGGCGCAGATGATGAATGTCAAGCGTTGGTGGACTAGACCCCTTTGGACGTGATTCGAATGCTTTAATCTTGGAGCTCATTGCTGTATACTTCCGCGGTGCCTGAACTTCCCGACTGGCTTTCCGGACTGAATCCGCAGCAGCTCAAGGCCGTCACTCACGGTGACGGGCCGCTGCTCATCATCGCGGGCGCGGGGACGGGTAAGACCAATACGCTCGCGCACCGGGTGGCGTGGCTGATTCACCAAGGAGTGCAGCCCGGACGAATCCTGCTTCTCACCTTCACGCGGCGGGCTGCACAGGAGATGCTTAACCGCGCCCAGTCAGTCACGAAGCAGACAACTGCCAAGGTCTGGGGCGGGACTTTCCACTCGATGGCCAATCGGTTGCTCCGGACCTACGGCCGCGTGGTGGGATTGCAGCCCGACTTTACGGTTATGGACGAGTCCGATTCATCCGACATGCTCGGCCTGATTCGCGCGCAGATGGGCTTGAGCTCAAAGGAAAAACGCTTCCCGCGAAAGGCGACAATCCGTGCTATCTACTCGCGGGTCGTGAACTCGCGCGAGCCGCTGGCAACGGTGCTCAAGAAGGAGTACCCGTGGTGCGTGGAGGCCGAGGAGGGGTTGCGGGCCATCTTCAATACCTATACTAAGCGGAAGGGCGCGCGGCAGGTGCTGGACTACGACGACCTCCTGCTCTTCTGGAATCACGCGCTCGAGGATGCTTCGGTCGCTGATGCGATGGCCGGGCGGTTTGACCATATTCTCGTGGATGAATACCAGGACACTAACATCATCCAGGCCGAGATCCTTCAGCGCCTGCGGCAGAAGAACCGCAACATCACGGTGGTCGGCGATGACGCGCAGTCGATCTACTCGTTCCGCGCCGCGACCATCAAGAACATCCTTGACTTCCCGGACCAGTTCCCCGGCACGACCGTGGTGACGCTGGAGCAGAACTACCGTTCGGTCCAGCCGATTCTCGACGTGGGCAACGCGGTGATGAAGCCGGCGCCGCACCGGTACACCAAGAACCTGACGGCAGTGCGAGATGGCAAGCAGAAGCCGGTGCTTGTCACCTGCCGGGACGAGGATGAGCAGGTGAAGGTCGTCTGCGACCAGATACTTGAGCACCTGGAGCAGGGCATCAAGCTGCAGCAGCAGGCGGTGCTGTTCCGCGCCGGGCATCACTCGGACCAGCTTGAAATCGAGCTGGCCCGGCGCAACATTCCTTTCCATAAGTACGGCGGCCTCAAGTTCCTCGAAGCCGCGCATGTGAAGGACCTGCTCGCGCTCCTCCGCATCCTCGAGAACCCGCGCGACGACATGAGCTGGTTTCGCGTACTGGAGATGCTCGAGGGCGTGGGTCCGAGGACGGTGGAGCGGTTCGTCGCCGACCTCGAGGCGCGCACCTACGATCTCGCCGTACTGGGCCAGATTACCATGCCGGCTGCCGCGCACGACCAGTACCAGGCGCTGGCGCAGACGCTGCTCGCCTTGCGCAAGGAGGAGCTGCCGGTCGCGGTTCAGGTCGAGCGGCTGCGCCGATACTACGAGCCGTTTGTCGCCACTCTCTATGACAACCCGAAGCCGAGGCTGCGCGACCTGGAGCAGCTTGAGGCGGTGGCCCAGAGGTACAAGTCGCGGGCCAACTTCATTTCCGACCTGACGCTCGACCCGCCGGACACGACCGCGGATTTCGCCGGTCCGCCGTTCAAGGACGAGGACTGGCTGGTGCTATCAACCATGCACTCGGCCAAGGGCTGCGAATGGAAGGTGGTCTACGTCATCCACGCGGCCGACGGTATGATTCCCTCGGACATGGCCACCGATGATGACGACAGTGTTGAGGAGGAGCGGCGGCTTTTCTACGTGGCCGTCACCAGGGCGAAGGACTGGCTCTACGTTGTCTTCCCGCTCCGCTACTACTACAAGCGGTATCCGATGGGCGACGCGCACGCCTACGCACAGCTCACCCGCTTCGCGCCGGCCAGTGTTCAGAAACTGATGGACGCGCGCGGCGGCAACTCGCTTGAGGTCCACGATGGCCCGATGACCGACGAGGAAATCCGGGCCAAGATCGCCAAGTACTGGGACCGCAGGTTCTAGCGAAAACGGGGACTGTACCGCGCGTCCTCGCGCTCCTGAGGACTGTCCCCGTCTTCGCGATGCCGCCTCGCGCCGTAGGCGCGGTTGGATTCCACGAAGCATCTCTCGAAGCTCGTCCCGAAGTACCGGCCGAAGCTTCGCGCGCTGCGTACTCACCTGCGCAGGTGAGTACGCAGCTACCTGTATCTCAACCTCTACCTCAACCTCGACCTCAACCTCTGTTCGTCGCTGCTCCGCGCGTTCCTCGCGATGTTGTTCGAGACGTTGCTCCAGAAGAAGTTCATGCCGTTGCTCGGTTCGATGCTCGCGGCGTTGGCTGTTGACATCTAGCTTCTGACCTACGGCTTCTTGGTTCTGCCGCTGCTACCCACCAGGCAGCCTCTGGGCCGCCCACTCCCCGGCAGTATTGTGGTCAGAGACAGCCGGACCACTACATGTAGACGTCGTCTTGCACGTCTATTGTGTCCATTGGCAGACCACAAGGGCGGGCCTTCGCCAGCCACTTCTTGGCCCGGCTTCGACCCCTCTACTCTCGACTTTCCACTCTCGCGCGCTTGCGCGCCAGCACTCGCCGACGGTTCCATCCTGCGTCCGCTAACTCTGCAGCCACGAAACGAGAAGGCTGCCCGCGTTCTCGCGGGTAGCCTTCTCGTGGGGCCGTTTGGCCTATTCGGTGAGAACTACCTCACCAGCAGCATTCTCTTCTGCGCTATCTTGCCGTTCGACTTCAGAACGTAGAAGTACGTACCGGCCGCGACGCTCCGTCCGCGCATGTCGGTGCCCTTCCACACTATCGAGTAGTAGCCCGGCTTCTGCACGGACTGGACCAGCCTTGTCACGTTCCTGCCCGTAACGTCGTAGATGTTGAGTTCGGTGAGCGAGGGAACCGGAAGCGCGTATCGGATGGTCGTCGCCCTACCGAACGGATTCGGCTTGTTCTGATCGAGCGCGAATGCCCTTGGCAGTCCGCTGATCTCTTCCACGCCTGTGAGCGGCTTCAGACGCGTGCGTGCGCGGCCGATTTGCCTGTACTTCTTCTTCTTCTTCGGGGCGAGCGTAGGAGACTCGACCCTCTGCTCATAGATGATGTACTGGCAGTCAGGTGACCAGCATGGATTCTCCCGCTCCGCGTTCGCTTCATGGAGCGCTACCTCAGCGACGGGGTTGATCACGTCCTTGTAGCACACTTGGCTGAACTCGCTCGAGCCCGTTGAATCGACCGGCCACCTGGTGTACGCGATGTACTGGCCGTTCGGCGAGAAGACCGGCGTCCGGCAATCACAAGTCGCATCCGTGATTCTCGACTCCTCGGTCCCGTCCACGCGCATCTTGCACACCTGCCAGAAACCGGACTCGTCGAGCTTTGCGTAGGTCAACCACTGTCGGTCAGGCGAGATGTCCAGATCAGTATTGAGCATATCGTCCGAGGTCAGCCAAGTCTTCTGCCCGGAGGTCACCTTGCGCACCTGGTGTATTCCGTCCCTTAGTCCTATGCACGCGAAGTCGGAATCATTGATCGGCTGCGGCTCAAGGTACTCGTCGGTATCAGGTGTGAGGCAGATGTCTCCGGTGCCGTCGGGCCTCACTCTGTGCACGTTGTGAGCGTGATCGGTCGCGTCCCATTTGTCATAGAGAATCCACGAGTCACCCGCGGACACCTTCGGTCCAAGGACGATGCCTTCGGCCAAACGCAGGGGAGGCATCCCGCTGGCTAGCTTGTAGAGCCCGTCATCCGCCCCCGCAACGAGCCACGCGCCACTGCTTGACCATTCCGGGTCCTCGTATGTGAGGCTATCTGTAGTCAGAGCTTCGGCAGGCCCGCCGGCCGCTGGAATCCTATAGAGACCGATGCAGTCACGAGTGGAGTCATCGGCAGTGTACGCGATCCACAGGCCGGTTGGCGAGTACCGGGGGTTGAACTTGTCAGTCGGGTCAAAGGTAAGCAGATTGCCTGGGTCCAGGCGGTGACCCGAAGGACCTTCCATGGGAACCGACTGGGACGTAGCCGACGCGGCGGCCTCGCCTCCGGCGTCGCCCCTCTTGACGACATAGCCTCCGACCGGCGGAATGTAGCGCCAGAAGTCATCATTCCTGCCTTTGCCGACTCCGCCGTAGATCGAGTGGTTGCAGTAGGCCAGGCAACCGCCGTTTGTGACGCGATAGGGCACGCTTTCCCTGGCCTCCCATGTGTTGCCGGCGATGTCGTACGCATAGAAACTCCGGGTCTCGTTTCCGAAGAACGCGTATATCATGCGGTTGAGTGAGTCGTACGCAAGAGCACCGCCCACATCGACCGCCTCTACGTCCTCCGGCGTCTCGGCAAGCGAGCTCCAGGTGCCCCCGCGTACTCTGAACCGCCAGAAGTTGCGTTGACCATTGCCTTGCAGCGCGTACAAGAAGCTGTCGCGGTCCCACACCAAGCTGCCGCCGTACTTGATGGGCCCCGGCGCCTGCTGACACCAGCCCCACAATCCCGAGGCGGTGTCGTATATGAAGAAGTCCGTCTTTCCATTTCCCCGGAACGCGTAGAAGTGCCCGCCCCCGCCGTAGGCTAGAGCACCTCCTCGGCTGATCCTCTCAGGTGTGCGATTCAACGTGTCCCAGACATCATTGATCTTGTCATATCGATAGAATGACTTGGTGTTCCCTCCCCGAAGGGCGTAGGCGTAGCGCCCAGATCCGGGATATGCCAGACCGGCTCCGGTCCCGAAGCTCTTGATCGTGGGATTCCTGGTGTACCAGCGATCCTCCGAGACAATGTACTTGGCATGCCACGTCTTCTGGCCAGGAACGCAATGGATGCTATTCGAGTCCACTGCGGCAAGGCAAGCGCCATGGTCCATCCCGGCTCCTCCAAAGACGTCGTAAACCTTGACCCAGGTATCCTCAGCGACCTGAAACTCCAAGGCGGCTACATCATTCGCGCTGACCTCATCGTTGGCGATCGCGGACGAGCACCTCGCGACGTGCCTGCCAACGACGGTCAACCAGGCAGGGAACTCCACAAACTCGTAGCTTCTCGCAGGCACATCGACCCGGCACGACTCCTCGTAGATGGCGTCTATCTTGAAGGTAATCAGGATACTTTCGTCAACCTGGCCATGATTCCACACAAAGGCCGACGGCACCACGGTCACGTCCGCGTTGACAACGCCGGTGGGGCACTTGACCTCGGAGACTGACGCGTCACGGGTTCTGGGCGGCTTGGTCCAGAGCCCGACCTCGTCAATACACCAGAACTTGCCACCCTGGACTCTCCCCGTATATACCCACGCAATCCTCACGTCCCGCTGCTCGCGAGCCCAGGGCAGCGCCACCTTGGTGGTGCTGTCGTTCCCGATTTGGTGGTCCCAGGTCAGGCCGTTGTTGGTAGAACCGATGATCTTGGCGCGATTAAGGCCAGGATAGTGAGGGTCAAGGCTCGTCGTACATGACTGTATGAATACGACCGAAGTACACCCTGCCAGATTGGCCCGCGGGCCGATCAGCGTGTCATTGGTTACGCCGTTGATCACGCTCCAATTCAAGCATGCGTAGGGCGTGGAGCGCGAGGTCCACGGCTCTTCTCCTGGTAGCTTCTCCTTCCAGCAGCATGTCCACTGGTGTCTTACCCTGAACTGGTCGTGAGCCTTGCCACCTATCGCGCTGTCTGCTGACCAGAAGTCCTTCGGGTCGTTGCAGTCATTGATGACCTCGGGCACGTGAAAGACGTAGAGTTCCTCCCAGGCTTGGTCGAAGAAGTCGTCGAAGATACCGTAGGGCTTCGGGCGATCGCTCTCCCCGTGCGCCCCATACGTGCCGTCCGGGAACAACTTGCCAGCATGACCGCCCGTGTCTGGATTGGTCCAAATGAAGAAGTGCGGAGTCTTGTTGCCCAGTCCTTGCCGGAGGTCCGCCATGCTGCCTGGCCTCCGCCCATCCTTGGGCCACGTGTCGACGGTCATCTGCAGTTGACTTGCACCATTGTCTAGCAGCGCGTCTATCGACGGGACGGAGGATGTCCCTGTCTTAGTTGAAAATCAGTAGCGGTTCCCCTGCCCGGATGGTAGCATCTGGGTTGTTTGAATGTTATGAAAGGAGAACCGCTGTGAGAAAGTACCGGAGATGGTCGTCGGCTGCAAGTCGGAACGTCAGGTCGGCAGGCAGGCAGGTGCTGGCTTCGCTGGATCAGGAGGATGCCTTGGAGCTATTGCAGG
>VGIR01000053.1 GCA_016867815.1 candidate division WOR-3 bacterium
TCCGAGCGCCTGCCGACCGACAAATCTCACGCACGTTCCGTCTCATCTCTCTCCATCTCCGCGGAGCAATTCCCGCTGACCGTCTTACCTCTCTCAGGGGGTCACCATGTACCCAGGCCAGAACTCACCTGCTACCTTGCCGGCTTGACAACCCGGCAGGACGTTCTAATATCCTCACGATGAAGCAACTGCTGCTCGAAATCGGCACCGAGGAGATACCCGCCTCGTTCCTCGGGCCGGCGCTCGCCGACCTCGAACGCCGAGTGCGGGCCGCGTTGTCCGAGCACGAGATACCGGCCGGCACTTGCGAGTTCTTCTCCACCCCGCGTCGGCTCGCCATCCGGCTCAGAGACGTGGCCGAAGGCAAGCCCGCCCAGGTCGTGGAACTCCAGGGACCGCCCAGGAAGGCAGCGTTCGACCCGCAAGGCAACCCTACCAAGACGGCGGTCGGGTTCAGCGCGGCACACGGCAAGACCCCGGCTGACCTGTACATCAAGCAAACCCCGCGCGGAGAATACGTGTTCGTCAAGAAACAGGCCGACGCCGTGCCGACGACGAACGTGCTGCGGGAAGGGCTGCCCGGAATCATCGCCGCGCTGCCCTTCCCCAAGAATATGCGCTGGGACCAGACCGGAGTCAGATTCGCCCGGCCCATTCGCTGGCTCGTCTGCCTGTTCGATACGGAAATCGTCGGGTTCCAGTTCGGCGAACTCCAGTCCGGCGCGGTCTCGCAAGGTCTTCGCAACTCGGAGCCGCGCTCCTTCCCTATCCCGAGCCCGGCCGAGTACGAATCCACGCTCCGGACCCACGGCGTAATCGTCCCGCGCGACGCCCGGCGCACCGCCATCGCCGCGGAGTTGAACCGCCTCGCCGCCGGCGCCGGCGGCCGGCCAATCGAGGACGAGGAACTGCTCGAAGAGACAACCGACATCACCGAGTCACCGGACCTGCTGCTCTGTTCATTCAATCCCGACTACCTGGACCTGCCGGCCGAAATCCTGACCACCGCGCTCAAGAAGCACCAACGCTGCTTCTCCATCCGGGAGACTTCGTCAATCGACATTCGGAGTTCGGCCTTGCCGAAGCTCCTCCCCCACTTCGTGGCGGTCACCAACACCCCGGGCTGCGACGCCAAGATGGTCAGCGGCTGGTACGAAAAGGCCGCCGAGTCACGGCTCCGCGACGCCCGCTTCTTTGTCGAAGCGGACATCAAGCATGGACTCGAAGCCCTGGTCGAAGAAGAGAAACAGGTTACCTGGATCGAAGGCATGGGCACCTACTTCGACAAGACGAAGCGACTCGAGGCACTGTGCGACTACATGGCCACGCTGGTCGCTGGAACCGACTCCGACTCACTTAAGCGGGCCGCGACGCTCTGCAAGGCCGATCTGCTCACAAACATGGTGCGTGAGAAGGAGTTCACATCGCTGCAGGGACGCATCGGCGGTATCTACGCCCGCAGGCTGGGCGATTCGCCGGCTGTGGCCGATGCCATTGCGGAGCACTACCTGCCCCGCTTCGTCGGCGACAAGCTGCCGCAGACCCGCAACGGCGCGCTCCTCTCCATCGCCGACAAGCTCGACAACATCGTCGCCACCTTCCTGACCGGCGAGATACCCACCGGCTCTGAAGACCCGTTCGCCCTGCGCAGGCAGGCAACCGGGCTTCTGACTATTGTACTCAAGCAGAGCCTGCCGGTTGACATTGGTGCCCTGATCTCTACTGCTCTCAAGCTCTTCCCTTCTCCAAAGGACGAGTATGCCACGCAGATTCCCGGCCTGCTCCGCGAACGGCTCAACGCCCTGCTTGCGGACGAGGGAATCAGGTACGACATCGCGGCCGCGGTGATGGAGACGAGCTGGCAGCAGCCGGCCCAAGCCATGGTTCGCGCCAACGCACTCTCCGTGTTCCGCGACCAGCCGGAATTCCTCAAACTGGTAGTCGGACAGAAACGAGTGGCGAACATCCTCAAGGGTTCGACCGTCGAAGGTCTGTCTGCCGAACCGCTTCTTACCGAGCCAACCGAGAAACTGCTCTGGCAGGAGTCTCGCAAGGTCGAGCCCGACCTCGACCACGCGCTTGCCGCGCACGACTACCGTCACGCCTTCGAGCTGCTCTTGAGCCTACGCCCGACCATAGACAGGTTCTTCGACGACGTCCTGGTAATGGCGAAGGAAGAAGACCTGCGCACGAACCGCCTGCGACTCCTCGCCTACGTCCGCTCCCTGTTCGGCCGACTCGCGGACCTGTCCAAGATAGTCATCGAAGGCGAATAGTGGCCTGGTGGTCCCGTAGTCTAGTGGTCCAGTGACGGAAAGAGGCCACGAAAGCACGAAAACCACGAAACCGACAATCGACGCCGCTCAAAGGCCTGCTTCATCCGGCTTCGTGTCTTCGTGGCCAACGCTCCTCGACGTCCGGCATTCTGCAATCTGCATTCTGCAATCTGCATTCTGCTTTCTCTTGCTCCTCTCCTGCCGCCCCGCTGTCCCCAATCGTCAATCATCAATCGTCAATCGCCAATCCCCTGAGGCCCCTCGTCCCAGCCTTCCGACTGTCGAACTGCGCATCAGAGACGCCGGCCTCATCGCCGAAGTCGTTTCCCGGCCGCAAGACCGCGCCCTCGGCCTGATGTTCCGCCGCAGCATGGCCCCTGACTCAGGAATGCTCTTTGTGTTTGACTCGAATGATCTCCAGCGCTTCTGGATGAAGAACACGCTCATACCGTTGAGCATTGCCTTCATCACCAGCGACTCACTCATCACGGATATCCTCGAAATGGCCCCACTCGACACGACCACACCCTACAGCTCGACGAGGCCGGTTCTCTACGCGCTGGAGATGAACTCGGGCTGGTTCCAGTCCAAGGGCATCAAGCCCGGCGACACCGTCCGCGGCATTCCGTACAAGTAGCCGCACGTCCGAGCGGCAGAAGTTTAGACTTTGGCTACACTGAGGTCATCTAGGAATGCATGCCAACCACAGCAGTTCCAATCACATGTTCTCTCTTCCCGAAAGTCCCCTCCCTCGTCCCCGGGGCCGTCCCCCCTGTTACCCAGCAGGTTGGCCGGAAGGCAGTTCCCAAGACCACCTCGAAGGCCATCCGGAGAGGAATCTGGAAAGCTGCCCCGACTGCCATTCGGTCAGCTACTCGGAGTGCTACTTGAAGGAGAACTCGGCGAGCTGCAGGGAGAGCTGCGAGGAAAGCTATTCTCCAAGCAGCTCCACAGTTTGTCTGGAGAATCGCCCACGAAGCAGCCCGGAGAGCAACCCGGCAGATAGTCCGGAGAATAGCTGGGAGAACTGCTGGGCAGATTGCCCGGCGGGTTGCTTGGGGGACTGTAACTGCGGGTCCGTCAACGACCCGGCCGCGAGTGCGCCGTTACTTCAGCTTGACGACCCTGGCGCGTACATTCTTGCGCTACCGTCACGGCTTGCCCTGGTAGCAGATCCAGCTCTGCATGAGGAAGCCCACCGTGTCGAACTGCGTTGCGAGGTATCTGGCAAGCCTCAAGCTATCGCGGTCAGATGCCCATACCCACAGCTTGTCCGGGCCGGGATTGGCCCTGCTGACGCGACAGCGGTCCGGCCATGACCCGCCCATCGTGTCCAGATCCAGCTCAATTGACCACGGGGTGGTGAATCTGTGTGTATCAGCGGGAATGCCGATCAGACAAGTGAACTCAATACTGCTCTTCCCGGTGCTGAAGAGCTCGATACGCCGATACCCCTCGCTCCTCGGCTTGTGACATGCGAAGAGGGTGGCGACAGCGAAAACACAGAGCCAAACACGGTCAGGTCGGGTCTTGCACATGCGCGACCCCCTAGACATAACCACTCACCTCAGCCTTGCGACCTTGGCGCGGAGGCGGGGACCGGCTTCGATGACATACACCCCGGGCGGACCGGTCGTGTTCCTGGCCCCATGTCACTCGACGAGAACGACCTTCCGAATGGCTAGTGCCTGAACCTGCGCTTGGGCTTCCCGGACGTAGTAGACGCCCGGCGCTAGCGCCAGCGCACAGAGGAGGACCAGTCTTGGCTTCATCGTCTTGGCACCACGCCCTAGCTGCAAGGAGTCTAGAAGTGCCATGAGCATCTGTCAATGGCCAGTCGCGTTCGTCCTTCCCCACGCTCTCCTTTCCGCTCCAAGGCAGGTGGAGCGAACGGGACATCTGTTACGGGCTTGGTTGCCGAGCAGCGGGTTTTCGCCTGACGGACAGCGCTTGAGGCGGCCGTTCTTCAACTCGAACCCACCCACCCCGAGATCCCAGAACCACCGGTCCATCCAATCCAGAGGTCTTGTAGCGATCCAGCCGCTTGTAGCCGGTTTTCCGGCTGATGCCGAAACGTTGGCACGTCTCGCTCTTGTTGACGTCAGCCTCACGTGCGATCAGCACAAACTCAGCTCGGGCTTGTTGCAGCCCGCGAACCATCCAGTACATATGTACACCTCCGTTTACTCTAAGTGCTACCTGTGTCCTGATAGTAGCCGGATACCTATGTCCTGAGCTTGGACCCCAACTCGGAACTTGGCGTGTCAAGACGCTCTCCCTCTGGCACTGCACCCGAAAACTTCCCTCATTGTATGAGGCTAACATGCGAAGAGCCAATCCACATACCCGTGCCGGGATTCCGGGCACTTCCCACTATTGACAGCGACAGCCGTCAGGTTTATCATGAAGACAATGGCAGCGCGGACAGAAGAGGAGCAGACCGAGCACGACCTCGTAATCGAGGCGGCGGTAGAACAACTTGCGAACAGCGCCAAGTACCAACTCCAGGCCAATCCCGGAACTGAGATGAACGTGGCAGTCGGACGTCAGTACCCGGACATCATAGTCACTGAAAAGGGGTCATCCAAGGTAAGACTGGTCATCGAAGTGGAGACGACCGACACGGTGGGCGATCAGGAGTTGAACCATTGGCGCGCTCTTGCCGGATTGGGTCCGCCGCTGTACATGCTGACCCCGTATACCGCAACCGCGGACGCCGAGCGTCTATGTTTGACGGCTGGAATCAAGTGCCATCACGGCTACTACCACAGGGACGAGATGGGCCGCTTCAAGATAGTCCTCAAGAAGGACTCCGCGCCGCACGCCAGCACAGCCCACCACTCACCGCGGTAGCCGTACCGCAGCCAGGTCCGAGCGCCTTTCGACCCCGGCTCGTTCCTTTGCTTGACAATCCGGCACAACGGATAGAATGTCAATAAGTTGCCCAAGTTCTACCTTCAGACCTACGGTTGCCAGATGAACGTCTGTGAGTCCGGCGTCGTTCGCCGGGTGCTGACCGATGCCGGACTGGCCGAGACCGCTGATGAGCGGGACGCCGATGTGCTGTTGATGATGACCTGCTCTGTTCGCAGCCATGCCGAGCAACGTGCACTGGGCCGGCTTGGCAGCTTCCGCGCCCTCCGTTCAGAACAGAAAGACCGGGTCGTCGGCGTCCTCGGGTGCATGGCCCAGCGGTTCGCAGAGGCTCTCATCACCGATCATCATGCGGACATCGTGGTCGGGCCGGATGAATACCTGCGCCTGCCCAAGCTGATCGCAGACGTCCAAGCCGGTGGTGCCGGCACCGTCGCAACCCGCCAGACCAACGAGTGCTACGACACGATAACGCCGCAACCGGGCAGTTCGGTATCCGCGTTTGTCACGGTGATGCGGGGTTGCGACAACTACTGTACCTACTGCATCGTCCCGTATGTCAAAGGTCACGAACGCTCGCGACCGCTCGCCAGTGTGCTGGCCGAGGCCGAACGCAACGTTTCCGAAGGAGTGAAGGAGATCACCCTTCTGGGACAGAACGTGCTCGCCTATCGCGACGGCGGAAACAGGTTCCCGGACCTGCTGGCAGCGGTCGCTTCTGCCCTGCCGCAAACTCGCATCCGTTTCCTTACCTCGCACCCGCGCGACCTCAATTCGAGACTCCTCGATACCATGCGCCGTCTGCCCAACGTCTGCCCGAGCCTGCACCTGCCGGTGCAGTCCGGCTCGGACGCCATCCTGGAACGGATGAACCGGGGGTACACCCGCGATGAATACCTGGCCAGGATTGCGCTTTGCCGCCAGTACCTGCCCGGCGTTTCTCTAGCGACGGACGTCCTGGTCGGCTTCCCTTCCGAAACCGAGGCTGACTTCAAGGCCACACTCGATCTCATCGAAGAGGTCCGGTTCGACTCCGCGTACTTGTTCCGTTTCTCAATGCGTCCCGGCACGCGCGCCGCGGAATTCGAGCCGAAGATCTCTGAGGCTGACGCGGGCCGCCGGTTGTCACGCCTGATCGAGGTGCAGAACCGTATCACGGCCGAACGCAACCGCGACATGCTGAACAAGGAATTCGAATTGCTGATTGAGGGTCCGAGCCCACGCGATTCCGGCTGGCTCGGCCGCACTGTCACCAACAAGGTCGTCATCGTCAAAGGCTCCTGCGCACCCGGGGACACAGTTCGCTGCCGGATCACGCGCATCAATGGCTGGACACCGGTGGCCGAAGTCCTGGCCCGGGCCGAGGCAGCGTGTTGACCCTAACTGTCCCTTTCGAAGAGCCAAGGAGGATCCCGTGGTCATTTTTCGCGTCATTCTGATTCTACTGGCGTTCCTGGTAGTGCTGGTATTGGCGCTCACCAACTCACAGACCATGACCAACGCGGTAGTATTCAACAAGACCTACTACGATGTGCCGGTCGCGTTCGTTATGCTCTACTCCTTTGCCTTCGGTGCGCTCTGCGTAGGCATCTTCTCTCTGGTGTCGGAAGTCCAGCTCCGTTCGCGGCTCTATCGCCAGAGGAGGACGCAGGATGCCCTGATGGACGAACTGCGTGCACTCCGCAACGCGCCGCTCGAAGGCGAGTACCCTCCCAAACCCGCACCGGAACAGCCCGAATCCGCGGACGGAGGTGCCTGATGACCTGGCTCATTCTGGTAATCATCGCGGTGCTCGTGGTGGCGCTCTACCCTGTCATCCGTGACTTCCTCCGCAGGCGGCGAAGCGCGGCCCCGTCATATGTGGAGGGACTGCAGGCCGCGCTGGACGGCCGCGTGGCCGATGCGATTGCCCGGCTCAAAGAAGCGGTAGGCACCGACTCGGACAACGTCGACGCCTACATCCGGCTCGGCGACCTCTTCATGCAGCAGGGAGAGGTCGAACGCGCCATCAAAGTCCACGAGAACCTGTCCCTGCGCCGGAATCTGGACAAGCGTGACGAGAAGAAAGTACTGCAGGCGCTGGTTCGCGACTACTCAAAGACCGAGCGGAAGGTTAAGGCAATATCCCTGCTGGAAGAGCTCGTGCACATGGACAAGAACGACATGGCCAGCGCGGAGAAGCTGGCCGAGCTGTACATAGAGACCGGAGCATGGGACAAGTCCGAAGGACTGCTCAAAGAGCTCGCCCGACATCAGGCTCAGCGTCAACGCGCCGCCCGCCTCTACACCGAGTACGGCCATGCCTACCCCAGGAACAACCCGGGCGCGGCCCTGGCCGCGTTCGAGACAGCGCTCAAGCTCGATCCCGGCTCGATTCCGGCCCGGCTCTACCTGGGCGATCACCAATTGAGCCAGGGCGACACGAATGCGGCCATCAAGACCTGGAACGACCTGCTCGACCTTGCTCCGGACAAGAACGCGCTGGTCCGGGATCGACTCGAACGGGCCTACTTCGACGCGGGCAAGTTTGAAGACATCACAGCCCTGTACGAGAGACTGCTGCGCAAGGTGCCGGATGACTCCGGCCTGATTGTTGCACTTGCGGAGATCTACCAGAAGAAGGAAGATCTGACCTCGGCCATTCGACTGCTCGAACGTTACGCCAGCGGTCAGACTTCGGAAGTCCTGCCCCGCGTGGCGCTGGCTGCAATGTACCTGGAACGGGATGAGACCGAGAGAGCCCGTGCGGTCCTCGCTATGGTATTGTCCGCTCTCCAGCCCGACGCAGTGGGGCAGGGCTACCCGCGCAGGCCCGCCTGATACTGAAGAGCCCGGCAAATTGACAATAGTGAAGGGTGAATGGTGAAGAGCAAATTCGCGTTTCACTATTCTCTATTCACTGTTCACTATTGTCCTTGAATCCGTGTCCGAGAAACTGACTCCGCTCCTCGCCCAGTATCGGAAGATAAAGGCACAGCACAAAGACACGCTGCTCCTGTTCCGGGTCGGCGACTTCTACGAGATGTTCTACGAAGACGCAGGCATCGGGGCCAAGGCGCTCAAACTGACCCTGACCTCGAGACCCCACGGTCCGGACAACGTCGTGCCGCTGGCCGGAGTTCCGGCCAAGGCGCTCGACACCTATGTGGGCCGGCTCGTTGCCCAGGGATTCAAGGTCGCGGTTTGCGACCAACTCGAACTGCCCGACCCCCGCAAACCGGTAGTGAAACGCGAGGTGGTCGAAGTCATCACGCCCGGCACCATCACCAACCCGAACCTGCTTGAGGCCAGGCGCAACAACTTCCTGCTCGCCCTCTCCCCTGCTGCGGACAAGTACGGCATCGCCTTCGCCGACGTATCGACCGGCGAGTTCTCGGTCGCCGAGGTGCCGGCCGCCTCCCTGGTCGAGGAAATCCAGAAGATCGACCCGACCGAGATTCTCATCCCTCAGTCCTGGACGACCGAGTCCGGTGCTGGATCCCCTGATTCCTCGATCCCTCGATCCCTCTCATCTTCTACTCGCATCGACGACTACTACTTCTCGCAGGACTACGCGTTCGACAAGCTCTCTACCCACTTCGGTGTCGCCAACCTCGACGGGTTCGGCATCGGAACGATGACCGAGGGCATCTGCGCTGCCGGAGCCATTCTCCATTACCTGGAAGAAACCCAGCGTACGGCGCTCAGCCACATCCGCAAGATCTCGCCCTACCAGTCCGGCGACTTCCTGCTGATTGACCGCATCTCGCGCCGCAACCTCGAATTGGTCGAACGTCTCAGCTCTGAGGACCAGCGCCCGACCACCGAAGGCACGCTCCTCTCGGTGATCGACCGCACTCATTCCCCGGCCGGAACCAGGCTGCTCCGCCGCTGGGTGCTCGCGCCTCTGCTCAACGTCGAAGCCATCACGGCTCGGCAGGACGCGGTCGAAGAGCTCTCCCGCGCCGGCTCGCCGCTCGACGAAGTCGAATCCCTGCTCGCGAAGCTCGGCGACCTGGAGCGCATCAGCTCTCGCATCGCGCTTGAACGCGCCAACGCCCGGGACTTGGTAGCGCTCCGCAACTGGCTCCTCCTCGCTCCGCTCATCAAGAGGGCAATCGTCAATCGTCAATCGTCAATCGTCAATCGTGCCCTCGGCACTCCAGCTCCCACCAATTCTGCAATCTGCAACCTGCAATCGGCGATCTTGAATGACATCGGCTCCGGCATCGACGACTTCTCGGCCGTTGTCACTGACATCACGAATACAGTGGTGGACGACCCGCCGCTGGCTGTGAACGAAGGCGGCATGATCCGCACCGGGGCCAACAGCGAGCTAGACGAGCTCCGTTCGCTCGCCTCGGACACCAAAGGCTACATCGCCCGGCTGCAGGAGACCGAACGCGAGCGAACCGGCATACCCAACCTCCGCGTGCGGTTCAACTCGGTCTTCGGCTACTACATCGAAGTAACGAAATCCTACCTACCCCAGGTCCCCAAGAACTACCTGCGTAAACAGACCGTGCTCAATGCCGAGCGTTTCATCACCCCCGAGCTCAAAGACCACGAGGCCCGCGTGCTCAACGCCGAAGACCGCATCAAGCAGCTCGAACTTGAACTGCTCTCCTCCCTTCGCAAGCGGGTTGCGGCCGAGACTGGACGAGTGCTCGTGCTCTCAGGCCTGCTCGCCGAACTCGACGCCCTCTCCAGCCTCGCCCGCGTCGCCCGAGTCTCGGGCTACGTGCGGCCGGTGGTTGACGACTCGACCGTACTCGAAATCGTCGGCGGACGCCATCCTGTAGTCGAACACCTCCTCGCCCACCAATTCATCGCCAATGACGCGCACCTGAGTGCCAACGACGAACGCCAACCGCCGAACGCCGAAGTCGGAAGTCCGGAACTCGCAGTCCGCAGTTCGGCGCCCGGCGTTCGCATTTCGGACTTTCCTCAGATAATCATTCTCACCGGCCCGAACATGGCCGGCAAATCAACCTACCTCCGCCAGGTCGCCCTGATAGCGATCATGGCCCAGATCGGCTCGTTCGTGCCGGCAACGCGGGCGCGGGTCGGCGTCATAGACAAGGTCTTCACGCGCATCGGCGCGTCGGACGACCTCTCGCGCGGGGTCTCAACCTTTCTCGCCGAAATGACCGAGACCGCGAACATCCTGAACAACGCAACAACGCAGAGCCTGGTAATCCTCGACGAAATCGGCCGCGGCACGGCCACGAGCGACGGCATCGCGATCGCGTGGGCAACGGTCGAATACCTGCACGGAGGAGAAAGGGGTCAAGGGGTCCAGGATTCCAGGATCCCAGTGTCCGGCACTAGACCTCTGGAATCCTCGAATCCTGGAGTCCTCCCTTCATCTCGCCCAAAGACTCTCTTTGCTACCCACTACCATGAACTGACCGACATCACCCAGCTCCTGCCCCGCTGCGCGAACTACAGCTTCACGGTCAAGGAACAGGGCGGACAGGTGCTCTTCATGCGCAAGCTGAAGGCGGGCCCGGCTGACAAGAGCTATGGCATCGCGGTCGCCCGCCTCGCCGGCCTTCCACCTTCGGTCATCAGTCGGGCGCGGCAAGTCCAGGCTGACTTCGATAGAGGCGAAGCCCTATCCATCGGCCAGATCGCCCCCGCCAGGGACATGACCCAATTGTCCTCAATTGGGATCGTGTCCCACGCCGGCGCAAACCCCGAAGTTAGAACTTCGGCGTTCGGCGTTCGGCGCTCGGACTTAGGTGGGGCGGCACTCGCCGCCGACAAGCTCGCTACCGAGTCCCTGGTCCCTGGTCCCGAGTCCTCAGTCCTGGCTGACCTCAAGGCCGCGGACGTCGAGAACCTCTCCCCGCTCCAGGCCTTCGACCTTCTCGTTCGCCTCAGGCAGCGCCTGGACGGACCAAAGCCCGACTGACAACAGCTAGCGGGCAAGGTAGGGCAGGAGGGGAATCACGGACATGCACCCTACTTCGGGGAGCTTTGGAACATCCTACGCGGCTGCGCCGCGAGGTCGAGGTCAAGGTTGAAGCAGAGGTAGAGAAAAGGAATGGGACTTCATCTCAGCCACAAGCTCAAGCCGCAAGCTCTCCCCCGCCGATTTGACACCCCCGCCCACGTGTCCTAGAATCGTGGTATGTCAGAGCCGTACCAGGGCTTGACAGACCGGGTAGCGGAGCAAGATGTCCGCGGAATCCCGCGACAAGACGGGAGAAGGAGACTGCGATGACCCCAGAACTGAGAATCGACGGGCCGGAGCGGCAGAAACGCCGCCTCCGGCGAACCGGCACGGCGGCATTGATGGTCGCGATCTCTGCCGGCCTATTGGCAACCAGTTGTGCCCCCGGCAGGGACGCCGCACAGCCAAAGGTCGTCACCGGGACCGAGTTCCGTTTGGTGGACGACAAGGGTGCGACCCATGCGGTGCTGGCGTTGGAAAACGGCGCTCCCCTGCTTCGCTTCCTCGACGAGAAGGGCAAGTCGCGCGCGGTCGTCGGACTGCAGGAATATGGACCCTCTCTCTTCTTTGCGCGTGACAATGGGAAGCCCGGGACGAGCATCGGAGTGGGACCGACTGGACCGGCAATGGCCTTCGGCGACAGCTCAGGCAACATGCGTATCCTGCTGACCGTGGATTCGACGGGCGCGCCCAGGCTAATGCTGAGGGACACGTCGGGCCACACGGCTTGGACCGCACCCGAGCCGACGAAGCGTTGACAAGAGGGGCACGGGCACGAGTCCCGCTCGACGGTGACGACAGGCCCGGTCGTGACGATTCTGCGTGCTCCGCCCAGGGAGCGGCACTTTGACATCCCGGCTCGCGGTTTGACAAGTTCGCCTGCGAGCCCTAGAATCGAGCAATGCCCGAACTGCACTCGGCTTGGGCGCAGGGCTCATGGAGTTCCCTGTCCCGGGAACCCGTCGCCGTTCTGCCCCAGGCAGGCTGCTATCCGAGGAGGATTGCATGAACACGTTTGCGCGTCACATCATGATCTTGCTTGCTGTCGCCGGATTGGTCGGTTCGAGCTGCGACCAGAGCAAGCCGAACAGCGCTCCGACCATCACGTCCTTGGACGTACCCGATACCATCGACGCCTCGGTGGACGCAACGCTCAACTGCATCGCCACTGATCCGGACAGCACCGCCCTTGCCTACAACTGGACGAGTACTGGAGGGACCTTCATCTCGACCACCGGTGCAACCGTGGAATGGACCGCACCGGAGTCGTCCGGATCCGCAACCATAACGGTCACCGTGCTGGATGACAGCGGCGCGAGCGATACCAGCAGCGCGACAGTCATAGTCAGACCCGTCACCACGACCATCATTGCCTGGGACGGAGCGGTTGAAGCGGGCGAATACAAGCTCTGGAGCAGCAGCTACATTCCGATAGGCTACAGGGTGCACGGATCGTTCTCGGTGGACGACAACGATATCACGTTCCTCATGCTGGACTCGACCAACTACCAGCTGTGGCGACTCGATTCATCCTACAGCGCGCTCATCAAGGTAGAGGAGTCGGCGGGCTCGGACTTCTCTGCCATTGTCCCCGCCGGTGCCGGCTACCATTTCATCCTCGACAACCAGTTCAACGTGAACCGGGACTCGTCCGTCCATCTCCTCGTGCAGCAGTCATCTCCCTGAGGAGCGCTACCGCTCTCCCGGATTGGGTCCAGGAGGACGCAACCGAAGATCGCACGCCTCCGTTCGTCGGAGATCGGAGACCATTTAGGACTGTGACGTCACAGGTACGACTGCAGAGGAGGAAACATGGATGAAGAGAACGGAAAGAGTGAACGAACGTGGTCCGAAGAGATCGAGGTCGCCGGGGCCGAACTCGTTGACCACATCAAAGAGCTGGTCAAAGCAGGGAATGTCCGGCGGGTTATTCTGCGAACCCCGGACAACAAGCTGCTGCTGGAGATACCGCTGACTGCCGGCGCGGTCGCCGGCGGAGTGGTCGTGCTGGTTGCGCCTGTCCTTGCGGCCCTCGGCGCTTTGGCCGCGCTGGTAGCCAAGGTGAAAATCCAGGTTATCCGGCTCGACAGATCCAATCCGTAGGTCGCTTCAGCCACAAGCCCGGGACGCTGTCGATCCCGGCTACGCCGAGGCGGGGGAAGTAGCTCCGCGGCAGATGCAGACCTGCCTGGTCAACGCGGGACAAGCGAATTGTGGGCCGCGGGATTCGAGGCTGCCCGGAACTGAGGCCGGCCGCTACCTGGCGCCGGCCGCCAGCCGGCCAAGCACGAACGGAGCCCGCCGACGCCTGCTCTGCCGTGGGCGTCTCAGGCGCAGTTTGTCAACACGTGCGAGGACGTCGGCCGCGACTGCATCCCCAAGTCCGGCCTGCTCAAGCATCGCCTGCATCTCTTCGCGCCCGAGCCGGTCGTCGCATTTCGACAACCCGAGTATTGCCTGCCGCTGGCCATGGGCCGTCCCCATGCTGAGGAAAGTAGACAGCGCCTGCGCGAGTGCCGGGGTGGCCTGTCGATACAGCTTCTTGTCCACGAGAATGAGCCCGATACTCCCCAGTTCTCTTGCCACTCCTGCCTGGTATCCGATTTCGCGCAGCAACGCCAACGCCTCCTCATGGAGTGCCAGCGCCTCGTCGAGCTCACCCCGGTAGCGGCGAACGGTAGCGACTTTGGCGAGTAAGCCGGCCATACCCCATCGATCACCGGCATCGCGTGATACCGCGAGCGCCTTCTCGAAATGCTGCAGCGCCTCGTCAAGTTCATCCTTGTCGCAGTAGCTGCTACCCATGTTACCTAGACAACTCGCCACGCCGGGACTATCCCCGCTTCCCCGCGATATGGCCAGCGCTTCCTCGTGGAACTGCAGCGCCTTCTCGGGGTCACCCAGCTCGCGGTAGATACTCCCGATGCTGTCAAGGTAGGGTGCCTGGACCCGCTGGTCACCCGACTTGCGGACCAGGGCGAGTGCCGTCTGCAGGTAATCGAGTGCGCCGGCGAGATCGCCGTAGTCGTAGCGTATGGCCGCGATGTTGCCGAGGGCCGGTGCTTTCCCCAGTTCGTCGCCGTACTCCGTCGCCAGTCGCGCGGCTTCCTCGAAGTCCCCGATGGCGTCATCGGGACGGGCCTGCATGTAGTGGCACACACCGATCTGGTTCGCTATGGGCACGAACTGAGCCCCGTTCGCCTTCGCCTGCGCCTCCCGGAAAAACCCGATTGCCTCGCCCCATTGGTGCAGGGCCATGGCGGCAAGACCATGCTCAAAGGGCCGCCAGACGGCAGCGTCGGCGTGCAGGTCGCCAATGTACTCCTTCATCCGGTGCTGGTCTCCGCGTATGACATCCAACCTCCCTCTGACCCCTTTCGGCCTGAGTCTGCGTCTCTCCCGCGAGAAACGGCGAAGCTCAAAGCCGACCAGGACCGCGACCAGCAACAGGAGTAACAAGACTATCCACGCTGCGGCTGCATCTACATTCTGGCCAGAGAGTGTGCCCACGTTTAAATTTTAGCGCCCGTCGTTCGGTTGTGAAGTCAGAACGGTTCTGAAGCTCGTCAATCCCTGGCGTTCAGCCTGCTCCACGATCCGCCGACCGTCTGCAGTCAGCTGTCAGTTGATCAGCCGGAGCGCATGCACGGCCACCCTCATAGGGGGACTCTTCTATCGCCCGACTGTGGCTCGAAGAGAGCCGGCTAGGCTCGGGGTCTGGGATAGGGCCGGCGTCTGCGTATCTGGTCAACCCGGTCGAGCAACTCAGCGGCGCCATCGGCCGAAAGGCCTCCCTGCTGCAGCAGTTCCTCGATTCGCGACCGGCCCAGCTTGTCGTCGCACCGGGACAGGCCCAGCAGCACCTGTATCTGCCCCCGGCTCACACCTGCCGAGAGGAGGATGGCCGAAGCCTCGGCGAGTTTCGACACCGCCTGCCCGTGCGCCCCTCTCTTTTCCAGAACGAGTCCGACATTCCCGAGTTCTGTCGCCTCACCCAGCCGAAACCCGATTCTGCTGGCTCCGGCCAGCGAATCCTCGTGGAACTTGAGTGAGCGGTCCAGATCACCCTTGTCCAGGTAAACGCCCCCGATGCTGCCGAGCTCGATGGTGTAGCCGAAGTTGTCCCCCGACTTGCGGGCTGTTTCCACCGCTTCCGCGTACATCTCCAGCGCCTGGTCGAGCTCGCCTTTGTCGCGAAGGACGCTGGCGGCGTTGCCCCGGGCGCCGGCGATTCCGGGCTCGTCACCGATGCTAAGAGAAACGGCCAGCGCATCCTCGTGCGACTTGAGCGCCGCATCAAGTTCGGCCTTGTCGTGTTGTATGTTGCCGATACCGCCGAGGCAGAGCGCTACGACCCGCTGGTTGTCGAACTCCCCGGCAATGGTAAGGGCTTCACTGAGATGCGTGAATGCGCTGCCCAGTTCGCCGTACTCGTGATGGATCACGCCGACGTTGGCCAGGGCTGCGCACCTGCCCAGCTTGTCTCCCTCCTCTTCCGCCAGGCGGGCCGACTCGCCGAACTCCGCTACTGCCGCCGACAGGTTGCCCTGCATGTAGTGGCACACGCCGATCTGTACCAGCAAGGGAACCAGATGCGCCTTGCCCGCCAGGCGCCGCGCCTCCTGCAGATGCTCGATTGCCTCGCCCCAGTTACACACCGCCATTGCCGCCAGGCCGCGCTCCGCCGGCTGGCTGACCGCAGGCTGCGAATCGCGCAGCTCGCCGACGTACTCCGCCATCCTGTCCAGGTCACGCCGAATCACGTCCAGTCGCTTCCTGTACCTCTTCAGCCCCATCCACTTCGGCACCTTGGCACGGCGACGAAGAGCCGCGATGGCCAGGGCCGCGCCAACGCCGGCGACGACAACTACTGCCAGCAGAGCCGCCGGGTCAAGACCCTGCGATGCGTTTCCGCCCATGGCCGTATTGTACTCACGTTCGGCCACCCGTCAACCATCCTTGCCCGGCCTCAGTGCCTCCCGCCTCGATCCCCGGCTCCACTTGAACTGGGATGAGGCGCGGAAGAACTGAGACCTGCGCTGCGGGGCAGGCGTCAGCCCGCGGGAGGCTTTGCCCGCACCGGGGCCGAATTCCGGCCTTGACGAGTCGCACTTAGGTATCTATGCTTAGCCTTCAACCTAAGCAGGACTGGTTGCAGGCCCTCAACTGAGGGCGACTGAGGCCTGAGGATGTCACAACCCTAAGGAGGTATCAGTGTCCGTCAAACTCGCAATCAATGGCTTCGGCAGAATAGGTCGGCTGGTCGCGAGAATCGCGTCCCGCCAGCCGCAATTCGAGGTCGTCGGCATCAATGACGTAACCGATGCCGCGACCCTCGCCCATCTACTGAAGTACGACTCGGTTCACGGCCGGTTCCCGGACGTGAGGGTCGATGGCGACTCGATTGTCATCGCCGGCCGGAGTGTGCACGTGAACAACGCGAAGAAGAACCCGGAGTTGCCCTGGCAGAAGCTCGGGGTCGACTACGTCATCGAGTCGACCGGCCTCTTCACCGAGTACGACAAGGCAGCAATGCACCTGAAGTACGGCGCAAAGAAGGTAATCATTTCGGCTCCGCCCAAGGGCGAGAAGGCGATCAAGTCGCTGGTCATGGGCGTGAATCACACCACCTATGACCCGGGAGTAGACCACATCGTATCCAACGCCTCCTGCACCACGAACTGCGTCGTCCCGGCAGCCAAGGTTATCCACGAGAGCTTCCGGATCCAGCGTGCGTACATGACGACGATTCACGCGTACACGAACGACCAGGCCATGCTCGACCAGCCGCACAAGGACCTGCGCCGCGCCCGGGCCGGAGCGATGTCGATGATTCCGACCTCGACCGGCGCGGCCAAGCTTGTCGGCGTCATCTTCCCGGAGCTGAAGGGCAAGATCGACGGGTCAGCCATACGGGTACCAACGCCCGACGTCTCCATGGTCGACCTCGCCTGTAACGTCGAGAAGAGCACCACGAAAGAGGAAGTGAACGCCGCATTCAAGGCCGCTGCCGAGGGACCGCTGCGGGGCATCCTCCAGTACATCGATGAACCGATTGTATCGGTCGACCTGGTCGGCAACCCGCACTCGTCCATGATTGACTCCAAGCTGACCGCGGTCGTAGACGGGACGCTGGTGAAGGTATTCGCGTGGTACGACAACGAGTTCGGCTATGCGAACCGGCTCATCGACCTTGCCGGCTACATGGCCTCCCGGTCGTAGACCATGAAGAAGCTCACGGTCCGCGATATTGACGTCCGCGGGCAGCGCGTGTTCCTGCGCGTCGACTTCAATGTGCCGATGACCGAGGAGATGCGGATCCGCGATCTCGCCCGCATCGTGGCCGCTCTGCCGACGCTGCAGTACCTTCTGGATCACGGGGCAGGAGTCATTCTTGCGTCGCACCTCGGCAAGGCCAAGGGAAAGGCCGACCCGCTTTACTCGCTGCATCCGATTCTGCCGGTTGTATCGCAGCTCGTGGGCAGTCCGGTGACCTACGCACCGATCTATACCGGCGACTGCGCCGCGAAGGTAAGAAAGCGGGCGGCGCCGGGCACGGTCACTCTGCTTGAGAACCTGCGCTTCCACCCGGGTGAGACCGCCAATGACCCCTCCTTCGCGCGCGAGCTGGCCTCGCTGGCCGACGTCTACGTCAACGACGCTTTCGGCGCGGCCCACCGTGCCCACGCCTCCACCGTTGGCGCGGCGTCGTTCTTCAAGCAACCTGCCGCCGGCCTGCTGATGGAGACCGAGGTCGACTTCCTCACCCGCGTTCTCGAGCACTCGGCCCGCCCGTACGTCGCCGTCATTGGCGGGTCCAAGGTTTCGGACAAGGCCGGGGTCATCAAGAACCTGCTTCCCAGAGTCGACCAGGTCATCCTGGGCGGTGGCGCGGCCTTCAACTTTCTCAAAGCCCGAGGCATGTCCATCGGCAAGTCCCTCTGGGAGCCTGACCTTGCCGAGCAGGTGCGGCCACTCGCCGGAGATCCCAAGCTCGTGCTGCCGACCGACGTTCTCGTGGCCCCGTCAATCGATGCCGGCGCCGAGGCGAGGACGGTACCTATCGACCGCATCCCGGCCGACCAGATGGGCCTCGATATCGGCACGGACTCCAGCCGGCGCTTCGCCGAAGTGCTCGCTACCGCCCAGACGGTGGTCTGGGCCGGACCCATGGGAGTGTTTGAACGCGACGCCTTCGCCAATGGCACACGGCTCGTGGCGCAGGTGGTGGCCGAGGCCACCGACCGCGGGGCCTGCACCGTGGCCGGCGGCGGCGATACCGGTGCGGCCCTGGCGAAGTTCGGGTATGCCCAGAAGATGAGCCACGTCTCGACCGGCGGCGGCGCATCACTGGAACTCCTCGAAGGTAAGGCGCTGCCCGGCATAGCGGCACTGGCGGACCGATGAGCGGAACCCGCATCCCGCTGGTTGCGGGCAACTGGAAAATGAACAAGGGCCCGGGCGAGGCCCGGGCGTTTGCGCAAAGCCTTCTGAAGTCAGGCGCGGACAGCTCAGCCGGAACCGTTGCGGGAGCAGCTGCGGAGCTGGCCGTGTTCCCCTCGTTCACGGCTCTGCCCGCGGTCGCCGACATCCTGAGAGGTACCTTCGTTGCCTACGGAGGTCAGAACTGCCACTGGGAGACGAGCGGAGCTTTCACCGGCGAGATCTCGCCCGCCTTTCTGGCCGAACTCGGCTGCCGGTATGTTCTCGTCGGCCATTCCGAGCGGAGGACGCTGTTCGGCGACACCGACGACACCTGTCGAAAGAAGGTGCTGGCCGCCCTGGCGGCCGGCCTGGAACCGATCCTATGCTGTGGCGAATCCCTCTCCGAGCGCGAATCAGAACAGACCATGACGGTCATCGAACGTCAGCTGCACGCCTCGCTGCTTGGTCTGCCTCCTGCCGCAGTGATCACCGTCGCCTACGAACCGGTCTGGGCCATCGGCACGGGCCGCAGCGCAACGCCGGGCCAGGCCGGCGAGGTACACACGTTTGTCCGCCGCTGGTTGAGGCGCAACCTCTCCCCTGAAGCTGCGGAACGCACCCGCCTGCTCTATGGTGGCAGCGTCAAGCCTGACAATTTCGTCGACCTGCTCAAGCAACCCGACGTTGACGGCGCGCTCATCGGCGGCGCCAGCCTCGAAGGCGGATCATTCCGCAGCCTTGCCGGTTCGGCAACGTCTTACTTGACCGGCCTGATTTGATGAGTAACATCACGTCTTGACTTCGTTTCTCATTCCGCTAATCTAGCCCGACTAAGGAGAACGTTAAATGTACGGCATCCTGATCTTCTTCCATCTGTTGGTGTCGGCCATCCTGGTGCTGGTGGTCCTGGTGCAGCAGCCCCAGAAAGGCGGAATGGCTTCGATCATGGGCGGCGGCGGTGACAGCATGTTCGGCGGCGGCGGTGCTGCCCCGTTCATGGCCAAGCTCACGACCGGCCTCGCGGTCGCTTTCATGCTGACGTCACTAGGCCTGGTTCTCATAGGAAGCCGTCTCGGCCGCAACATCCAGGCGCCGCGTCCGACACCGGCACAACCGGCGACGCCGTCCCAGCCAGCTCAATCACAACCCGGACCGCTAGGAGAATAAGATGTACGCGATTGTCAAAGTTTCCGGCTGCCAGTTCCTCGTCAAGGAAGGGGATGTCGTCACCGTTCCCCATCTCGAGTCCGAACCGGGCACGACCGTCCCGCTCGAAGTACTGTTCCTGCGCACTGAAGAGAAGGCGGTCGTCGGCACGCCCACCGTTCCTGGCGCCCAGGTCGACGCCGAGGTTGTCAGCCACACCCGCGCCGCCAAGGTCACAATCTACAAGTTCATCCGACGCGAGAACTACCGGCGCAAGAAGGGACACCGCCAGCAGTTGACGCGCGTGAAGATAGCCCGGATTATCCCCGGCGCCTAGCCGGACCCGCTACGAAAGTGGACCGTCGAACAACGATGACTATTTCACTCGAAAGGAAGACTAGATGGAACTGACTGCTTCTCAGAAGATCGAGAAACTGGGCAAGGCCGTTTCCGGAATGACCCAGGCCGAGCTATCCCGGGCCGTCGGCGTCTCCCGGGAGCGCATCCGGCAGTTGATGCCTCGCTTGAAGACCAAACCGAGCCGACGCATCCGCGCCTGGCACCGGACCGTGTCGCGCCGGACCTGTGTGGCCATGGCCAACCTCCATGACCGGGGTGAATCGCTGTCGGCAATTGGCCGGCACTATGGCGTCAGCGACTACCACGTCCGTGAAGCCATCCGTCAGGTGCGGCGAGAGATCGAGCCTGCCGGCAGGATTCAGCGTTTGTGCCGCCAGGAGGCGATCCGCAAGCTGCTGGCGCGCGGAATGACCTTCGAGCAGGCCTGCGACAAACTGGGATTCAGCGGTTTGCAGCGTCGCCGCTACCGCCGCCAGATGGGCTTTCGCTGGGAAGGCGTCAGAACCGTTCCGGCCCGCAAACGCGGAAAGAAGTAGTCGACAATAGCCGGGAGTCTGTAGCAGCTCCTGGCTCCGCCGACTTGGGCTTGGACTCCACGTGGTCTGTGTCTGGGTACTGGGCGATACAAGAGTTGAACTTGTGACCTCTGGTATGTGAGACCAGCGCTCTAACCAACTGAGCTAATCGCCCTCTTGCGAACCGAATTCTAGCGGCGCCGCCCCGGTAGTCAACCGCAGGCGGCATCCAGTCGAGTTACAGCTAGACTAGCTGCACCCCGCCACCCGCGCCCGGCAAGCCGACCAGCGCCCGAGTTGCGTCGGCTGCGCGTTCCCGGTCATCCAGTTTGACGTACAGCCGCACGGCCCGATCAAGCCGCGCACGGGCCGCCTCATACTCACCCGCCCCTGCCAGCAGCCGGCCCAACTCCATCAGACACTCAGCCTGGGCACGCAGGTCTCCTTCGCCCTCGCGGAGCGCGAGCGAACGCTCGAGGTTCTGACGCGCGAGGTCCGGGTTTCCCAGCGCGAGATTGACGGCAGCCATCTCGGACAGCAGCCGGGCCTCAATCTCCCGGGCTTCGCTCGAGTGAGCGAGCCTTATCCCGTCTTCGATCCGGGACTTGGCCTCGTCCAAGCGTGACTGATGCCTGAGGGCGGCACCTATCTGGACCAGGTCATGCGCTTGCTCGCGCTTGTCATCGAACTTCCGGTGCTGGTCCAGGGCAGCCAGTGCTGTTTCGGTGGCACCGGACCAATCGCCAAGTCCCACCTGAACCAGCGCAGCTTCCGCCAGAGCGGCCGCCAGAACTCTCTCCTCACCTATCTTCCGGGCCAATGCCTGTGTGCGCTCCAGGATCCGAAGTGCATCGGCCTGCAATCCGGCTCCGCGCTGCGCCCGTCCCAGATAGAGCGACACCCATGCCTCGGCTTTCTGGTCGGCCAGCTCCAGACTCAGGGCGAGCGCATCGGCCAGGAACTTGGCCGCCTCCGGGCCACGGTCAAGCTGGAGCAGGGACCGGCCCACGCCCGTCAGGTCGTGGCAGAGATCGCGCTTTCTTGCGTCCTCTCGGTCGATTCTTGCGGCCTCCTCAAACTGCGCGAGCGCCTGCTGGGGAGCGGCATGGGACAGGCAGTGCTCGGCCATCTGCTCCAGACTCCGGGCCTGGAGATTCCGGTCACCGACTTCGCGCGAGAGCTCCAGTGAGCGCTCGTGGTACTCGTGAGCCACGTCCCATTCCCCCAGTTGCTCGTGGAGGAGCGCGAGTTCGTGAAGCAGGCGCGCCATCGGCGCTGTCTGGTGGATCTCCTCGTGGATATGGAAGGCGCGCTCCAGCACATCGAGTGCGCGCTGGGCGTCGCCCTCGGCCCGATGTATGACGCCGATTGCCGTCAGCCGTTCCGCCTCGCCGAGACGATCATGCAGTTGCCGGGCGAGCAGAAGTCCGTCTTCATGGGCCGCCCTTGCCTTTTCCAACTCACCCTTGCGGAAGAGCGTCTCGCCGGCAGCGCCGTACTGCCGCACCGCGGCGGCGCGATCACCTGCTGCCTGGAGCACTGCTACTGCCTGACGGTGAAAGCCGAGCGCCCGCTCGTACTGCTCCTCCGCGTCTGCAAATCCGGCCAGACGTACAAGCGCCGCGGCCTCCAGCTCCTTGAGACTCAACCTGCGGCTCAGATGCAAAGACTCTTCGAGCCAGTGGGCGGCGTCGCGCGACGCGCCCTGCTCGGCTGCGACCGAACCCAAAGCGAGAAGAGTCGCCGCTGTGCCGGTCCGATCACCGGCCTCGCGACTCACTGCCAGCGCGGCCTCAAACTGGGCCTGCGCCTCGCTCGGTTGACTCAACAGCAGCCGGCAGATACCGCAGAGCACCCGCAGGGCAACTGCTTCAGACGGGCTGGCCTTGGCCATGGCCTTGGTCCAGCGCTCACCAGCTTTGTCCCATTCGGCCTGGGTGGCGTACCTCGCCCCGGCCTCGAACATATCCGCAAGCTCGGAGTCGGCCGCTGCCGGTAAACCGTCCAGATAGACAAAACCCAGCCGGCGCCTCATTGTCGCCAGCCGGTCACGGTACTTGCGCCCTGCGGCATCCTCCAGCAGGGCCAGCCTCCGCTCCAATTTGGCCGTACGTGACTCCACTGCCCGGCGGCCAAGCAACCAACCGGCTACTCCCGCCCCTGCGGCAGCCAGGAGCCCGGTCACAACCAGGGCAATCACGGACGACTCCGGCTACTATCCCATCGCCGCATACGAATACTGCTCCTTTGCCAGATAGAAGAATCTTGGGAATGGCCCCCTGCCCGACCCAGCTAAGGTTAGGGGAAAACCGGCGCAGGTCAAGCTGGCGCGCTGCCGGAGCCGACAGAGTCCGCATCACGCTGACGGCCGACAAAAACCCCTGTTGCCTCATATATGGATCTACTCCTACGCGCCCCGTTGCCTCAGAATAGATTTCTACTCCTAGCATCGGTCTTGTCCAGCTTGGCTTGGGTCCGCCACCGCGGCCTGCTCTGTGACTTCCTT